>CBFDBN010000388.1:0-4258 GCA_965603055.1 uncultured bacterium
ATCAAAACTATCCCAATCCTTTCAATCCCCGGACAACGATTAGTTTCAGAATACCCCATAAAACAAATGTAAAGCTCATGATCTATAACTCCATCGGACAAAAATTAACAGATATTGTTAATAAAGAGCTTGAAGCTGGAACACACCGGGTGACCTGGGAGGCTAATGATCTACCATCAGGAATCTATTTCTACCGGATTGAAACCGGGGATTTTAGTCGTGTGAAGAAGATGGTTTTGATTCGATAGTGCAAGCGACTAAAGATTGAAGTGATTAAAATGACCAAAGTTTTTATTTATAAATTAATAAGTTAAGAGCAATAATTTTTGCAAATTAAATTTCTTAAATTAATTTTCTGTGTTTGTTCCTTTCTGTGGTGCCGTATCATGTTTTTGATTTTTTTGCCAAAAAAACAAAGATATGTGTTTGTCCCTTTCTGCGGTTCCATATCATGTTTTTAATTTATCCACCGTGTTTCAACACAATATTTATAAAATAAAGCCAGAAGGCAGTTGTTCTTTTGGCTTTTTTAATTCTTTGCGATCTAAATTTACAAGTTTGTAAGAACAATAAATATTTAAAAAATTTAACCACTGTGGGTATAAAAAACAGATAAAAGCTTGCAACTTTTTTAATAATATCCGTTAAATAGACTGTACAATAATGCTTTTGAATTCTTTTAAAAATGATGAATGAGTATGGGCAGCAGCAATAACGGCAGACTTTTAGCATTAGCAAAATTCAGTGAAGAATTGATCGCTATTGAACAGGCGGAGAAACTGTTTGATTTCATTATCGATGGCATGAGTGAGATAATTGGGTGTAACCAGGCATCGATAATGATGTTCGATCCCCAGGCGAAAAGCTTGAAATTAATGAAAATGAGAGGTTTTAAAGCACAGGATTACAAATCCCCACGCATCGAATTAACCAATAATGTAGACCAGTGGATATTTGAGGGCGGGGAAGTTTTTGCACTGACGGAACAGGGTAAAAATAATTTTCTAATTGTGTTTGACGAAGATGAAAGAAAATATTTCGATTGCGAGCTTCGGTTGCCGATTTTTTCAAAAGGAAAATTAACCGGTATTTTGAACCTCGGTAAAAAATCGATTGGAACTGAATATTCCAATGAAGATATTACATTGCTGCGGATACTGGTGAATTCGGTGAGTTTCGCTCTCGAACGAATTTTCAGCTCGAGTCCACCTGGTTCGTATCCACAAAAAGAGATTAAAACTCAAGAAAATTCTACCCCATCAGACCAACTAAAAATCAAGCGGCGGGTCAACAACGATGAGATGATTGGTAATTCACGCGCCATGAAGCGGATAATGTATCTCATTGAAAGAGTCGCCCCAAAGGACGTAACGGTTCTAATTACCGGAGAAAGCGGTACTGGAAAGGAACTGGTAGCCCGCGCCATTCATCAGAAAAGCTGCCGGAGTGATAAGCCAATGGTTGCGATGAACTGCGCTGCCCTGCCGGAAAATCTCGTGGAAAGTGAATTATTCGGGCATGAAAAAGGCGCGTTCACCGGAGCCCATTGTCAGAAACAGGGCAAGTTTGAATTCGCGGATGGAGGGACACTATTTTTAGATGAAATTGGCGATATGAGCCTTGCCACCCAGTCGAAACTGCTACGAGTATTGCAGGACAATACCATTCAAAGAATCGGGGGAAATAAAACGATAACCGCCAATGTCAGGGTTATTACGGCGACCAATAAAAAATTATCAGAAGAAATTAAACAGGGGAAATTTCGTGAAGACCTCTACTATCGAATTAATGTTGTTCAGATAGACATCCCCCCCCTGAGAGAACGCACCGAAGATATTCCGTTGTTGGCAGATTATTTTCTTAAAAAATATAATCATTTTTATGGGAAAAACATTAAAAGAATTGCTTGCAGAGCATTAGACAGATTAATCCACCACAGTTTCCCCGGCAATATTCGGGAGCTTCAAAACTTGATCGAAAGAGCAGTGATAATGGAGCAGGGAGACGAATTATCATTAGATTTCATTCCCATTTCTCCTCTCTTAGCAAAATCTTCTGTATCACAGGATTCAAATGGAACTTTAGAGGAACTAGAGAAAGATTATATTAAGAGAGTTATCCAGCAGGTCAATTTCAACAAATCTCATGCTTCCCGCATCCTGGGAATTGCCCGCAAAACCCTTCGTGAGAAAATGCAAAAATATGATCTTTAATTGGTACTAATCGTACCAGGCATGGGGGAAAAGTACCGATTAAATTTTTTTTCCTACAAAAAAGCCCACAATTTAAAACATTTCCAGGAATTTACTCCACATTAATCTATATAAAAATAACAACTTAAAGGAATCATAATTTTTATTCCAATAAAGCGCTCTCCTGGCACAATGATTGCTTAATCTATTAGATGAAAACGGGAGGTGATGAACGTCACCTAATTCATGGAGGTCCTAAAATGAAAACTGCATCAAAAATTAGCTTGATCCTCACCCTGGCATTGGTTATCACAGTTTTTATCAGCAGTGCTGGTTTATCTGAGGAAATGAATGAAAAGGAGTACAATAAGTACCTGATCAAAGCATTGAAAGATCAGAATGTCGGAATTCGAGTAAGTGCTGCCCAGTTGTTAGGAGAACGCCAGGCTAAAGAAGCTGTAAAACCATTAATTAAAATGCTCAAATCTGAAAAAAATTATGCGGTACGAATTGTTGCAGCCCTGGCACTACACAAAATTGGTGACGAAAGAGTACTTCCAATTTTTAAGGATTGCTTGAAGAGGGATAAATGTAAGACAGTAAAACATGTCTTGGCTGGATTGATCGTAAATACGGAAACCACACGCTATGCCCAAAAGTAAGCGATACTCGCCGTTCGCTCTCCTGCGGGTCTGGAACGATATGCTTTGAGAGGGAACAGGTAACATTTTTTAGCTTTATTAATTTGCTGTAGGGCGTAGCGCGTTGGGCACAAGCCTTTTTTCGCGCGACTCGTTACGCCCTACAAATTAACAATTCTCAATTCACAATGACAATTAACAATTAACTTGGCTCCTCAGTCTGCCAGCGGCAATCCCCGTTGTGTCCGAAGCGATTCAATTTCGTTCAATGGCTTTTCTAACTGTCGTTTTCGAGTCGTTGCCAGGTTTTCATATTCTTTTTGAGCATCTAAAATACGCTTGCCCAATAATTCTAATTTTGAAATAAATTCATGCCATTGCTTTTTAAATGCTCCAAACAGGGATAATATTTCATTGGAAGTTTGTTCAAGTGAAAAATTATCAACCGCCTGCCTGATCACCGCTAAAATTGCATATAACGTTAATGGGGAGCAGAAAACGACCCGGTGTTTAATCCCCTCATCCAGAATTGAGCTATCCTGTTCATGGATAAACGCATAAATCTGTTCATTGGGAATAAATAGCAGGACGTAATCAACGGTATTTTGATCGGGATTGATGTAATCCCGCGTCGCGACCTCGTAAATTTTGGATTTCACATCTCTCAAAAAATCTTTGCCAAATTTAGCTTTCTCCAATTCTGATTCAGCTTCGAGAAACCTGATATAATTATCCAATGGGAACTTGACATCCATGTTCACTTTAAGATTTTTGGGCAATAGAAAAGTGAAATCAGGTCGTGACCGTGATCCCTGGATCGCTTTTTGTTTGAGATAATTAACATTCTCGATGAAGCCAGCCAGTCGCAATACATCCTCAGCCATGCGTTCGCCCCACTGTCCCCTCGCTTTGGAGCTGGCTAACGCTTCTCTCAAATTATTCGTGGTCTGAATCAAAGCAGCCGTTTGTTCACTGGCATTCTTCAGTTGGTTTGATAATTGACCGAATTTTTCAACCCGATCTCTCTCCAATTCTTTCATTAATTTTGAAACATTATCCAATTCATCTGTCATCCGACCCAGTTGCAAATCGATTAAGCTTTTCTTTTTGTCCAGTTCCTTAATGTTACCCTCTCGTTCGGATTCCAGCTTTGCTTTTGCCAGTTTCAAAAATTCTTCTGTGGAACGCGACAAAGCATTCAGTGATAGATTACCGAAATTTGCCTTGAGATTTTCAATAATCATGTCAATATTAGCTCGTCGTTGCAACTCGCTTTCACGGAATAGCTCATTGGCTAATTCTTTGGCAGTTTTTGCCTGAATGAGCCTTAGCAGAAAAGCAGCGGTTAAAGCCAATAAAAATCCAGCACAGAAAGAAAGCAACAGGGGAATCCAATCCATTGGGAACTCCTTAAATATTATCAAT
>CBFDBN010000389.1:0-4258 GCA_965603055.1 uncultured bacterium
TTCATGTGTCACTAAAATAATCGTATTCCCTTTTTCATGCAAATCGCTAAGAATTTCCATAATTTCCTCGCCAGTACGTGTATCCAGGTTGCCGGTTGGCTCGTCTGCCAGAATGATTTTCGGCTTATTTACCAGTGCCCGGGCAATCGCCACCCGCTGGCGCTGTCCCCCGGAAAGCTCATTGGGCTTATGTTGCATTCGATCTGCCAGCCCGACCATCTCTAAAGCTTCCTGGGCAATTTTCTTCCGCTTCGATGATGGAGTGCCATTGTATATCAATGGTAACTCAACATTATGAAGCGCGGTCGCCCGGGGGAGTAAATTGAATGTTTGAAAAACAAATCCAATCTCACGATTTCTTATCTCTGCCAGTTGATCATCATCCATTTCACTGATTAGTTCACTCACAAATCGATACGCTCCAGAAGTGGGCGTATCGAGACAGCCTAATATGTTCATTAAGGTCGATTTTCCGGAGCCAGATGGACCCATAATTGCCAGGTACTCATTTTCCTTAATTTTAAGTGTGATTCCCTGGAGCGCTCCCACCTCTTCTGAACCAACTTGATAAATTTTATAAATATCATTCAGGTCAATTAACATATTCTATCCTCTAAACGTGTTATTGATCAAAGTTTTCTATTAATCGTGGCGCGTAACATCTTTTTCACCCTACACCCTACGCGCTACTCTCTACACCCCACGCGCCACGTTCTTTAAAAAATCTTATTCCGACTTCAAAACCGGCTTCTGAGTAATTTTCACCGGGCTGCCATTTTTAAGTGTTTTAGATAAAGCACGATAACTTCCGGTTACAACATCCTGATCTTCATCCAAACCACTCGTAATCTCGATATCAGTATCACTACTAATTCCCATCTTCACTGGAACCATTTTCGCGACACCATCCTTAACTACAAATACAACTTCTACCAATTCTTCCCGGCTGCTATTTTGAGCATCCTGTTCTGTATCAGATGAACTCTCGTTCCTTGCTTTTTTTTCGGGATTCCCTTTAGCATCCTCAGCTAGTGTATTATTAATTACATGTTGATCTCGAGCGGTTACGGCTTGAATTGGAATATTTAATACATTATATTGTGTTTCGGTTTGAATATCCACTGTGGCTGACATGCCGGGTCTTAATTTTTCTTCCCGATCAAGAATGGCAATCTTCACTTCAAAATTGGTAATCTCTTCCTGTGTTCCCCTGCCTCTTGTTGTTGCAGAATGGGCGATTTCAGAGACAATCCCCATAAAAGTTGTATCCGGGATGGCATCAACCTCAATTTCGGTTGTATCCCCATCTGTAACCAGCACCACATCGTTTTCATCCACCTCGGAGATCACTTCCATTTTAGTGAGATCAGAAACAACCAGAATAACATCCGCCTGAAACATGGAACCCAATGCGATCTCACCGACCTCCTTATTAACCTGGGTTACGGTCCCGCTTAAGGGGGAATAAAGCCGGGTCTTTGCCAGATCATCTTTCGCCTGTTTCAGATCGGCTTCTGCCTGTTCCAATTGACTTTCTGCCAACTTCAGGTTGGCTTCAGCAGTTTCAAGATCAGCCTGGGAGGTTAGCTTCTGTCGGTAAAGATCCGACGATCGTTTATAATCACTATTTGCCTTTAATAAGTTCGCCTCCCCGGATTTTTTATTCGATCTCGCCCGTTCGACGGCAACTCGATATTTAGTACTGTCCAATCTCACTAACAATCGACCTTTTCGGACTTCATCCCCTTCTTTTACATAAAGACCGATAATTTCCGCGCTAATGTTTGCTGATATTTTGACCTCCACTTCCGGCTGAACCTTGCCCGAAGCAGATACGACCTGGGTAATGTCGCCTCGCTTTACTTTCTCGACTTGAACCGGAATTTCCCCGCCCTTGCCCTTTTTTAAATTAAATACAATAAATGCACCAATAATTACAACCACCCCAACCACAATAATTAATTTCTTCCTCGACATTTGCTTTTCTCCTGATGACAATTAAAAATGATCTATTATTACCAAGTTACTCTTCCCATTGCCAAATCTAATACAGCCCCGGCATATTTATAATCATAAACTGCCCGAATTCGATTAACCCTGGCTCGAGTTAATGAAGTCTGCGCTGTATTTTGATCTAAAAGTGTTCCCGCACCGATTCGATATCGCTCACTGGCTAATCGATAATCCTCTTCAGCGGAAATAACGTTTTCTCCAGTGACCTCTATATTTTCAGCCGCTTTCTCCAACTCTAACAATGCTTTTTTCACATCTAAAGTAACCTGTCGTTTCGCCTGTTCTAAATCTGCTTCGGCAGCAACAACTTCCGCTTTAGCACTGTTCACTCCTGCTTTGGTTTGAAAACCATTAAAAATATTCATGCTTAAATTCAATCCAAAACTATATGAGTCAAATTCTGAAATATCACGTTTTTTCTCCGGAAATTGGACATCCCACCAATTGTAATTTGCACTTAACGATAAACCTGGATAATAAGCGCTTTTTTGAATTCGAACATTTGCGTTGGATTTATCCAATCGATTCTGAAAAGATTTATAGTCAAGCCTTCTTTGGAACGCTTCTTCTATTGCTCCCTCTAAATTAGTCTTTTGGATTTCAACACTCACATCTGTGGATTCTGCTATGAGTTCAATAGGGGTCGTTATATCGATGCCGAGAACATGATTGAGGTCAGTCTTTGCATTCATTAAGCCATTACGCGCTTCAATAACTACCAACTTATTCTCACCGACTCGAACCTTTTGTTGATAAACTTCGGCTCGTGAACTCGCACCAATCTTTTCCATCGCATCGATACGACTGAGTTCTTCTTCGCTTGTTTTAAGTGCTTCTTCAGCAATTTTAAGTAATTGGATGGCTTTTAATACATTATAATACCTTAACTTAACTTCCAGCACAATTAATTGTTTCGTCCAGCGAAGATTATTCTGATAGTATTCATCATCTGCTTTGTTTCTTTTTAAATTGAAATAATTCCGAAATCCGGTAAAGATAGGCTGGCTTAAACTGATTTGATAGTAATAAGATTCTTTTGATATAACAAGTTCGTCAAAACGAATATTATATTGGTCTTTACTTTGTTTTTGCCAGCGAGCATAACTATCAATTGTTGGCATGAAATTACCCCAGGCAGATTTAAGCCCAGCTTCCGCCATTTTGGAATAACTTTGGGCAGAAACAATGCTGGTATTGTTCTCCAGAGCAATCTCGATACAATCCGGTAACGACAACTTCTTAGCCTGTTGAGAAAAAGAGATGGAATAAGATAAAATGACTGAGAAAAGAAGAAATAAAACGACCCAACAAAATTTCTTCATGGTTTAACTCCTAAGATTTTTTTTAAAAAATGAATTTAGTTTAAAAATAAAGATAATATTGCCCATAATGGAATATAAATAAGAAACAACACAATACTTGACCCGATATTCTTGCCAGGCGGAAGTTTATATATCACTGATAAGCCAAGCGCCATCACAATAAAATGCCAGATTAAAAATACACCAATCGATCGAACAAGATTATAAATAAATTTACCCGACTGATCACCCGGCAAAAAAGCGGCAATGCTGAAATGAATATCCGGGGATTTTTGAACGACCATTAAAATCACTACCAGTACCATCCCCAATACCCAGGGGAGATATGAGTAGGTAAATACTGAAAACACCTTTTCAAAACTTGCATTTTTGCCTAAAACAAATTTACCGACAAACCAAACAATAAGCGTCAAAATAAGCAATTTAATGATTAATCGGATAGTAGCAAAAATGAAACCCAAATTAGCAGACTTATCAATTCGATCTAACATATTGTCCATTTGCTGTCGAGTCGCGCCCCTTTGCTCCATTCTTTCAATTATTTTATCCTTTCGGAGTGGCAAAAGAATTGGATTGGCAACGATGGAAATGACAACTGTAATAAGAAGAATAACAACTACGGGAACAATCCAGCCCGGTTTTCGATCAATGCTTTCGAAGGTTTTAGTCGGCGAAAAGAAAACTCCAATAATTTTTTGAAAAGCATTTAGTTCCTGTTGGGAACCGGACTGATTTGATGAATTAGCACCACCCATACTTCCTCCAGTGTTATTTTACTTTAGAGTTGAAATTCAACTTATATATGTACAGCTTAAACAGAGATTTTGCGTAAATTCAGGTTTATTATAACAATCTATTGGTCTATTAAAACGTAATGTTAGGGTAAAAGTTTCAAAGCAAAAACAGTATGTATGTTGAAGATT
>CBFDBN010000390.1:0-4254 GCA_965603055.1 uncultured bacterium
TCAGCGCCCAATTCTTTTGCTCCCAAAATTGCCAATAATCCCACTGGTCCACAGCCGACAATGGTGTATGTTCCGTTCGGTTTAATGTCTGCCATATCCGCACAAAAATAGCCAGTGGAAAAAATATCGCCCAAAAATAATCCTTCTTCGAGCGTGACATTTTCGGGCAGCCGAAGCAGTGTTGAATCAGCCAATGGCACACGAACATATTCCGCCTGTCCGCCATGTAATCCGAAACCATTTTCAACCCAACCAAATAGCTGTCCTTTTATGCAGCGAGCCGTCAGTCCGATTCGACAATAAAAACATTCACCACAATTGGTGGTAAAGGGACAATAAACAACATCCCCTGTTTGAAATGATTTTACTTCATTTCCGATCTCAACAATTTCGCCAACGAACTCATGTCCCATCACCGTTCCGTAGTCGAGCCCTGTTTCCCGCTCGTGATAGACATGCAAATCTGAGCCGCAGATGGCTGTAAGCAGAACTTTCAAAATTACATCTTTTGGATGTTCGATTTGAGGATCAGGGACAGTTTCATATTTGATCGTTTGTTTTCCGTGGAAGGTCAGTGCTTTCAAAGGTTAGCTCCATTATTTTGAAAAAAATTGATTTACGATTAAAGATTAACGATTTTTGATTTTAGAGGGAATGTCTCTATCGGAGATCGAAATTCATGAAATCAGAAATACTTCCAAAATCGCAAATCGTTAATCTCTGTTCTGAGATCAAAATAAAGTTACATAAGTGGTGAGCTATCACTTGTTTTTTTTCTTCTCACCTCTGCTGTCTCACGAACAAAATATTTCGACAGCACCATCGCCAATCCAAATACAAACAAAATAGCACTCACAGCGATATTAATGCCAATATTTGTTCGTGCGGCAGGTACAATCAATATCAACAATGATAACAGAGACAATCCTATAGCAATACCTCCAACAAGTGGGAATACATTCACTTCCTTTTCCCCACGAGAAAAAACTTCTTTTTCCACATCGATCGGGGTATCCATTTTTTGGAAAAAGGCAGTGACATTTTCCTGGCTGGCAAGCAAATCCTTAGCATAGATGGCTGAAAATTTGTATGAAAGCATTATAAACGCAACAGCGCTAAGTGTCACCCAAAAATGAGATGAAGCCAGGATACCTGGCAAGCCTGAATCTATAACAGCACCAAAAGTGGCAAACGAGAGATTGGGATTCGAGTTCACTATCATAAAAAATATCCACAGAACAACACCCAAGATCGTACTTGCCATTAACGCCTGTTTTTTATTTCGGTTGTACATCTTCCCCAGCGGCTGCGAAAGAAAAATGAACAGCAACGTGATGGCAACAGTGATGATATATTGCGGACCCAATGTATACTTCAGTGCGAATCTGGCAACCGATGCCATAAAAGTCCCTGCAATAATCGAAGAAATTGCAGACCAGCGGGATATTTTCTTCACCATAATTCCCAGGAAAAGTGGAACTGCCACAGGTACACCAGTCAGACCAAAAAAGATGCTGGTAAAGGTGAACACACCGTATTCACTATGGATAATGAAGAGTGCCATGGCAATTGCAAAGGCACAGAAAAAGACCACGGAAATTCTTCCCACCGTCAGCACTTCTTTTTCAGAAGCATTGGGCTTGAAGAAGTTTTTATAAATATCAACCGAAACGATGGCAGAAAGCGCATTCCAGGCGCTGTCCATGGCAGACATGGAAGCCGCCATCATGGCGGAAAGGAAAATCCCGACCATCCCTGCCGGCATGTAATGAAGCACGACAGCAATGAAAATATTCTCGTCGGGTTTGGTGATGTTAGAAAAATATTGCAGCGCACTCAGATCGGGCCAGAGCACTTTGCCGATCAGCGGCGGCAATCCGAAAAGAATTGGTCCTAGCAGGAACAGCCAAAATGCGATCCAGCCAACTCGCTCGGCTGATTTTTCATCTTTCACGCTGTAATAGCGTTGGGCATTACCACCCGATGCATAACTGAAAATGTAAGCCGCAGGTACACCGATCAAATACCAGAACGTGAACATTTCTTTTTCGCGCAACACATGAGTGAATTTAAGAGGGGGGACTTTCTGAATGAAATCTGCCACCGATCCCAAATCCGAAGAAAGAAATGCTGTAGGAATCAATACCACGCAGATGGCAATTAAAATCATGAATTGCACCACATCGGTGATGCAAACCGCCCACAGGCCCCCTGAAAATGTATAAATGAGAATAATAATTCCCGTTACAATAATCATGATATCGATAGCGATCATGGAATTGGGGAACAGCGTCGGCGCGGTGATTTTTGCCAGCGATGCCAGATGATGTGCCGGCCAGTAGATTGAGCTCAGCGTGAGCATTATTGTCAAAAACAGGTGTGTGGCTTTGTTGAAGCGAGATTGCACATACTCAACAGGTGTGGTCACCCTGGTGCGACGCCATCGTTTCGCCACCAATTTGAAACCAATGAAAAATGAAAGCGGCCAGGTGGCAAAATATAGAATGCCATACCAGCCGGTATTGTATGTAAAACTGGCAGCGCCTGTAAACGTCCAGGCAGAAAACAGCGTCATGTACAATGAAACGCCAGCCACCCACCAGGGAATCAAATTTCCGCCGATGAAAAAATCCTTTCCGCCTTTCATCAACCTTGTAAAGTAAAAACCGACTCCCAGCATGATAGCCATATAAACAGCGATCACGATGTAGTCAACAGCGGGAAGCCCAAAGTTCATTCTGTGTCCTTTATCGATTTTATTAGAGACTGAAGGACAAAATGGCATTTTTCCCTCAGATTAAATTAGTTTAACAATTTAGCAAAAAAAAAATCTATGTCAAGTACTATTTTTAGATTTCTATCATTTCCATTTCTCGAAGCGATAGAATCGATTAACTTGAAACTAATATTTCTTTGCACAGTTGAAATGTTAATTGTATAAAATAGAGTCAGGGATTTGCTTCTTTTTAGAATAAAAAATAACTTTCTTGTTGCTCAATTAAGGGTATTGAATTATGAAATCCATCCTTAAATTCTTTTTAATGAATTTATTATTTTCAGGCGTGGTAAATCCTGTTTTTACTCAAGAGCTAACGAATGAATTTAAACCCTCTAATATTTCAGTTTCATTTAATGGGACTTTTGTTGTTGAAAGTCCAGCGAAGACAGGCAAGGTTAGTTCAAAGAACGGCAATTATTGGTGTGAATATGATATTGGTCGAGTTGGCGATGAAGTAAGAGAAATTGTAAAATTCAAATTTTTTGAAAATGATCTGCTTTTATATGAGTTGAAAAAGATGCCTGGTTCTGATCTCTATATCTCCAATTCCGGGATTTGTGCTTTCATGGATATGACCCGTCACTACAAAGGTGAATTGACCATTCATTTTTATTCAAAAACTGGTCATTATCTATTTTCTCAAACAGTAATGGGGGCATCTTTGTTTGGTTTTTCAACGACGGGAAATAAATTTGGTGTGGGAAATGCAAAATATCTGAAGATCATTTCAATACCCGATCATCGAGTTGAAACGTATGAGGGATGCTACCAATTTGATATTTCGGAAGACGAGAATCTTATTGCAGTCGTTTCGAGCAATAAGGCGAAGGTCTATTCAAATGGGGAGTTAATTAGAGAATTTCAAACCGGCTTTTTCTACACTCGAAAGATTCGAGTTTCTGCTAAACATAATTTTCTGGCAGTCATCGATAAAACACAATTGAAAGTTTATTCTTTAGTCAATGGAAATGTAATATTTGAAGACACTCTCAAAGGCAAAAATTCATTTCGTAATCTGATTTTGAATGAAGGAAAAATTTTAGCCGGGATTCATTTTCGAGATAAGGGTGTATCAAAAGGGATTTTGAAAGTTTATGATAACCAGGGTCAAATATTAGTGGAAAAAGTTGAATCGAGCAAAAATTTTAAAACTTTTGAAAAAAAGAAGCGTTTACAAAAGTCTGCATTGGAATATGATCAAATCCCCTGGCCCTTTGTCCCTTTTGATAGCGTGCACACGGTCTGGAATTATTATGAACAGCACATGAGTTATGGTCAGCCAGATTGGTCTTATCTCCATCAAGGATTGGATATCATCGTGCCCATGAATGAGCCGACTTATGCGGTTGCGCCAGGGATTGTCAAATGCGTGCTTACAATTAGTGCCAATTTGCACTGGAGAATTGCTGTCAGCAAGGAACAGACAGCCGATTTTTCAAAGGGTTGGCTTTATGCTCATTTAATTCAAAGTACGA
>CBFDBN010000391.1:0-4229 GCA_965603055.1 uncultured bacterium
ATTTATGGCGCCAGCACTGATAGTGATGGCAATTTTCAAATCCATAAATTACCACCCGGAAAATATTCCATCCAGGTCTCCATGATCGGTTATCGAATCCAGGTCAAAAAAGATGTATTTGTCGATTATAACAAAATCATTAAGATTAATTTTGAATTGTATGAGGCACCAATTTCATTCGATCCCATTGTCGTCACGGCTGGCAAGACCAAACAACGACTGGATCAGGTTCCTGTCTCGCTATCCGTTATTTCAGCCGAAGATATTAAGCGACGGAATCCGACCGATTTAATTGGCGCACTGGAGACGACGCCAGGGATTCATTTTGTGGGAAATCAAATTAATATTCGTGGCTCAACTGGTTACGCCTTTGGAGCCGGAAATAAAGTCCTGATGCTGCTGGACGGTGTTCCGATCCATGCCAGCGATACCGGCGAGATCAATTGGGATGCCCTGCCACCGCTGGATATTGAACAGATCGAAGTTCTCAAAGGCGCAGGATCAAGCCTGTGGGGCGCTGCTGCTCTTGGTGGCGTGGTCAATATTATAACCAGATTGCCCTCCCCTGACGGGAAACTCCTTTTTTCAGCAATGGCTGGCAAATATGACCAACCCTATTACCGACAATGGAAATGGACCAACCACAATCGACTCCATTACTTTAGAACCGATGTTAGTTACAGCAAAAGGTTTGACCAGTTCGGCATGATTATTTCTGCCGGTCATTTTAATTCAACTGGCTATACCCAACTGGGCGATAGTAAAAAATATAATTTCACCAGCAAGCTTGATTACCGATTTTCCAACGACATCAAATGGACCGGCTACGCTGCTTATAGTTATATTGATCGAGGCTTTTTCGTCCAATGGAAAGGACAGAACGATCCTTATGAGGTTGATGAAGCCAATCTGAATAACTATGCCAGAACCAACCAATTAAATTTATACACCAAATTAGCCGTTCCGTTATCAGCCCGATTCGGTATCAATTTTCGGGCGTCCCTGGTTCGGACACTGATGGGCAACCAGTTCGGCGAAGGGGATGATTTCAATCCTGCTTTTGGACAGGGATTGGAGCTTCAGGCAGACTGGATTCCCCTGCTGGATCACCTGGTGACTTTTGGTGTGCAATATCAACATGATACCGGCAGTACCAAATTTTTCGGAGACCACCGGGGATATTTTATTGGACCTTATATTCAAGATGAATGGAAGCTGCGAGAAAATTTTAGACTGACGACAGGTTTCCGTTACGACCGCTACCAGCTAATTGATGGAGCGAAAGAAGATCTGTTCAGCCCGAGAATTGGGATCAATTGGCAGCCCTGGTCTTCAACAGTTCTGAGAGCTTCCGCAGGCAGCGGCTTTCGGGCAGCGACGATTGTGGAACGGTTTTTGGAATTGAGTGTCATGAATTTCAATATTAAAGCCAATCCGGAACTGAAAGCAGAAAAATCCTGGGCCTATGATTTCGGTTTTCGCCAGTATATCACGCCAAATTGGAATATCGATATTTCGCTATTCCGAAATGATTACAAAAATCTCATTGAGCCTCATCTCGATCTCATCCGTGGGCAGATTCAATACCGCAATGTGTTCAACGCCAGAATCCAGGGCATCGAAGCCAACGCCAATCTCAGCCAGTCAATTCGATTATTCAATGTTCCTGTGAAAATAAATTGGCAAGCCAGTTTAACAGCCATGGATCATAAAGATTTAAAATGGAACGAGCCATTAACCTATCGTCCAAAATTGTTAGCAACGATCAAATCCTCATTTCAAATTCACAAAGCCCAGCTCCAGATTGACTACCGCTATGCCTCTCGCATCGATGAGGTGAAAATTTATCCCATCAATGATCGGGTTGCCATGAAATTTTTAGATATCCGCCTTTCTTATGATGTATGGAAATTAACCTTTCAGATTGGAGTGAAGAACCTGCTGCAATACAATTATGCTCCGATGGAAAGCAATTTGATGCCGATGCGGACGTTTGTTGTTTCGGTTCGGGGAGAGATTTAAATTTCTTACTATGGAAGATTTATTGAGAAATAATCTTCCTGATCTCACAAAAGACGCTGGATTCATCAATTTCTTCAATCGTTACTTGCACATCCAATCCGCTAGTAAAAGCTAAAAATTGTTCTGGACTGACCGTGGTTGCTTTAAATCCATCTTTGCAAACAATAACGCCATCACCAGTTTTTTCGTAATCAATTTCACCGAGCAATCCCGCATCAGCTTGCAGTTGAAACCAATGCAGACGGTGGTTCCAGAATTTATCCGAATAGGTTGAAAAAAGAATTGTACCGCCAGGTTTGGTCACCCTAATGCTTTCTCGAATTAATTCTTTCTGATCGACATGAAACGCTGAAATACCGTTTTGAATACAGATTACCACATCATAAGAATTATCCAGAAAGCCCAGTTTGATAGCATTCATCTCCATTAGCAAATAATTAGAAATGCTATCCAGCATTATTTTGCCCATCATTAAGCTGGCATAAGATGCATCAATTCCGCCCACGAATTTCGCTTTCCGAGCCAGTTGCGGAATGATCCTGCCATAGCCACAGCCCAGGTCCAGCACCAGGTTTTTTGGACTAATTTTTTGCAAGATAAAATCAATCTCAGCTTTCAAGTATTGCTGTACTCGGGGCGGTGCGATATCATAGACTTTTAACAATTTTTCAGAAGCAAGTTTTTCTTTGTAATAGCCTTTCATATGACTTATTTATTCGAGAAATTTCCTTATCAATTGACTATAATATTGTCTTCAAGTATAGAAATCAAAATGAATTATTTAGCCTGCTAATTATTTTGCTAGCAAAGCTTGCAAAATCACCAAAATCAAACGATGACTTGATCCTCATCCTGGTAAGCGGGAGCACAAGCTACCAACATCACTAAATCAATTCTACCAATATTGCTTACTTTGTGTCTTTGTCCAGGCAAAATGACAACTGCACCCCCCGTTCCAATCGTTCGCAATTCACCTTCAACGCACATTTGACCTTCACCCGAAATCACATAATACAATTCTTCTGTTTTTATATGGTAATGTTCCAGGATTGAACTGCCAGAAGGAATGGTAACTTCAGCCAGACTTTGATTTTTAACCGATGAATTTTGAGGCGAGACGATTTCTCGAACAATCGCCTGATCCTGGGCGACAAATTCAGGGCAGCTTTTTATCTTAATAATTTCCATGATATTAGAATTTCATTGTCCCAAAATTTCTGAAGCTGACGGTCATTTTAGACGATCATAATTAGCGCATAGCGGCTCATAATTGGCTCACAGTGGTCACAATTGGTCGCTAATTGGTCACCTGGGAGACCAAATAGGATTTAGAATTATTTTTCAACAGAAAGAAACAATCCAACGAATATTAAAAGAAAAATTTTAAGCCTGATCAGTCCCCAAAAATCCCTTATCCACCAACCATTCAATCCGATTACCAATTTGAATCCCGTTAGGACAACGGGAAACACACCCTGTGCATTGCTGACAGATCTGAATTCCTTTTTCTAATGGCAATTCGGCAACAGACCGCTCAGCTTGAAAATGATTGCCATAGCCTTCAGCATACATATACGCTCGCATCAGGTTGGGGATTTCGACTTGTTGGGGACAGGTAGAAATACAGGAGCGACAATTTTGACAGTAAAAAATACCTTTAAGCAGCGACGAAATTTTTAATTCTCGCTTCTCATCATCGGTTAATGTTAAATCCTTCATCACACTCATATTTAAATCTAACTGATCGAAAGTGGTCATCCCGGGAATTGTCGTGGTCACGTTTTCGTCATTCAGCACCCACTTGAGCGCAGCCTTGTGATTGATTTGAACCTGCTGGTCTCTGTTTAAACGGTTGCCACCCATTACTTTCATGGCAATGATTCCCACTCCTTTTTGAGCAGCATATTGGTTGGCTTTCCTGATTTCATCTTTTCGCTTATCCAGGTAATTGTAGGCAATTTCAATAACATCATAGATGCCTGTATCCACGGCTGCACGCACCACTTCTGGTACGTCTCGATGGGTGGAAATGCCAATAAATCGAGCCTTGCCGCTTTTTTTGGCTTTCACCAGCGCATTCATCATTGGCTCGAATGTTGCCATTGCCGGGCTGTAGCAGCTATGCAGATACAGGATATCAACATAATCAGTCTGCAGCCGCTCCAGGCTGGTGTTGAGCTGCTCAATGAAATTTTGTTCGGTAGCCA
>CBFDBN010000392.1:0-4221 GCA_965603055.1 uncultured bacterium
AAAAGTGAATGGCTTCCCATTCAGAGTCGTGAGTGTAATCATCGCATTTTCATGGATTGCATCGGTTTTTATATCACCCTGCTATTCCCAGGTTATGAAAGGCATCGGAAAATATGGTGCTTCATTTCTGCAGATCAGTCCATCGGCTCGACAGGTGGCTATGGGCGATGCTTTCAGCGGATTAGCGGACGATGTTAACCTGTTGCGATATAACATTGGTGGATTAGGTTATGTTAATAGACCAATGCTGGGCGTTAATTTCCATAATTGGTTTCAAGATACCGAACAGGGGGCTGTCAGTTTTGCATTCCCAACACTTTATGGAATTTTTGGACTGGATATTGTTTATTTCAACGAGGGATCGATTGTTGAGTTTGACCAGGATTTTAATCGGTCCGGCTTAGAAATCAGCAGCAATGATCTTGCGCTTACACTGGGTTATGGCTCTTTCGTAAAACTTTTTGAACGAAATATATCTTTTGGTGGCGGCTTGAAAATTATCAGGCAAAATTTAGCTGGCCAAACAGCAACTGCCGTGGGATTGGACCTGGGCGTGTTACTGCGCACCAAATATATCTCTTATGGGTTAACGATTCAAAATCTTGAGCTAACAAAACTGGAGTTCATCGATAAAAAGGATAACCTGCCCGAAACCTATCGCGGTGGCATCGGCTTCCATTTCCCGGTTATTGATAATGTTAAAGCGAACCTGGATTTTGATATGGCATGGCTCGTCTCCCAGGAAGTAAGAGCTTATTTAGGCAGTGAAATCGTGATCAGCGATTTGATTGCGGTTCGCGGCGGCTATAAGATCCATGATTTCGAAGCCAACCGCTGGGGGCTTGGAGTAGGCGTGATTATTCCCATGGATTGGTTATATAATTCTCAAACCCGGCTCGACTATTCTTACAGCCCATTGGATGCCTTTGATGACGCAACACATCGATTTTCCCTGGTTTTTGATTTCGCAAAACCAACCGCGGCACAACAGTTATTAGGCTTAACTCCCCAGGACGAAAAAGACATTGCTAAACTTAAAGAGCAGTTGAAAAAAGAGGTGGAAGCAGCCGAAAAAGCACGGCTGTCGGCTGAAGAGGCAGAAAGAAGAGCCAAAGAGTTAGAAGATGAAATGATGAAGCGATTTAAACGAGTCCAGGAAATCGTCGAAGCCAGCCAGGGAAAGCTTGAACTGGTTACACCGACTGTTCCAAAGCCAGGGGATAGTATTTTAGTGTCCATGCGTATCAATTTTGATTTTGATAAGGCAGATATCCGTCCCGATGAATATGGCACCATGCACCAGGTGGGAGAAATACTGAATACTTACCCGGAGAGCAAAGTTCACATCGCAGGTCATACTGATTTTATCGGTCCCGATGATTACAACATCCGACTGTCACAAAGGCGAGTGATTAGCGTTTTATCTTTCCTCACAGCCAGGGAAAACATCTCTTATGATCGGTTTTTCATGCCCATTGGATATGGTGAGCTGCGACCAGTTGATTCCAACACCACGCCAGAAGGTCGGTTCAGAAATCGACGGGTGGATTTTCTGCTTTATACCTCTCAGAATGCCCCTGCCGTGCCAGAAGGCTCGGCAATTCGGTCGGTAGAAATTGTTGATGCGAGAACAGTAAAAATTATTTGTAATGGCAGGGTAAAATTTATTGATGAATTGATGGATAATCCCGATCGAATCGTTATCGATTTTCCCGGTGTATTTCTACTCGAAGATCGAACCAATTTTGTTTTTAACCAGGGACCTTTTATTCGCGCCCGTTTGGGCTACCATCCAGAAGATCGATTTTCAAGGGTTGTTATTGATTTGAGCTACCAGATCAATTATACTATTGAAACTGAAGATAATTTGATTTACGTGAGAATGCTTTAGGATCTAGATCAATTGTCAATTGAGAGTTGACAATTCTCAATTGACAATTAAAATGTTTAATGAATAACAGCAGCAAGGCAACAAGCATCAACAGAAAACTATCGATATGAACGTATAAATGCCTATTCTGGATTTAAACTCAAATAAAAATCGTCATCTTTTTCAATCGGCAATTCAACCCGCTTTCCAACCCGATTTGATTTGTAAATCGCTGTCAGAACCTGCAAAGAACGCCTGATTTCCTTCGTATCGACCGATGGCTGACGCTTTTCTCGAACCGCATCAACAAAATCTTTAACGAGCTTCCGATGGCTGGCGGCTTCAAATTTATATTTTTTTTCTTCCAGAAATTCCTGTACTTGCTTTTCATAATTTAAATCCACTGATCGAAACTGCCAGGGTTCATAAGCCACACCATAAGGATCATCGGATGATATCGCCTCCAATTTAGTCCCGATGATTTCCAGGTGACTTCTTTGCTGATGTGCATTTACCGTGGCATTGACTGCTCCCAACGCTCCACTTTCAAATCGAAGGATTACACTTCCGGTATCCTCAATCTCAAGATCATATTTTAAAGCATCCATTTCCGCAGAAACAGCGGATATGTCGCCCAAAATCCAGATCAGCCCATCCAAACCATGACAGGCAAGGTTGAAGATAATTCCACCGCCAGCTTTGTCCCAGGTATGCCGCCAATCCACATCAAAGTAATCCTGTGTTCGATGCCAGAATAGATTATTAGTCGCATAGATTATTTTTCCAAACATGCCATTGTCATACAGGTCTTTTACCTGTTGTACACCGGTCCCAAACCGCCATTGAAATGCGCCACCAAAGCAAAGCCCAGATTCCTGCACTAATTTTTCGATTGCATCCAACTCTGCCAGGTTCATGACTACCGGCTTTTCACAAAGCACATGCTTCCCTGCCTGCAAGCTATCTTTGATTGTCTGAAAATGAAGAAAAGGCGGGGAGCAAATACTGATGATATGAATATCCTCTCGCTGCAACAGGTTGGCATAATCTGTCGCGGCGATCGGTGCATCAAATTGATCTGCCCGCAGCTTTGCCCGGCTAATATCCACGTCCGTAAATGCCATTATTTTTACTTTGTCGCCCAGTTTTGAGAATGAATCTCCGTGTCCTTCCGAAATACCACCAGAGCCGATAATCGCAACGCCTAATTTTTCCATCTACTTTTCCTTTCTCACTTCAACATGCGCTAATTTTTCTGTGAATTGAATAATCGCCGAATGATCCAGCTCGCCTTTGCCATCTGCGATCGATGCTGATAAAATCTGTTCAATCAATCCTGTCAGGGGTAAAGGTGTCCGCAAACCTGCCGCCGTTGCTAATGCATTTTTAATATCTTTATCATGTAATTTTATTTTGAATCCGGGTTGAAAATTTCGATCCACAACCATCGGAATTTTCGCATCCATTACATGACTGCCAGCCAGACCGCCACGAATTGCTTGAAACAGTTTTTCAGGATCGAGCCCGGCTTTCTGTCCCAAAACAAAAGCTTCAGATACCGCAGCGATGTTCAAAGCCACGATGACCTGGTTGGCTAATTTGGCAAATCCACCAGCGCCAATGTCACCGACTCGAACCACGCTTTTGCCCATAACTTCAAGAATTGGCAGGCATTGAGTAAATACTTCTTCCTTTCCGCCGACCATTATTGCCAAGGTTCCCTGGACTGCACCGGGCTCACCGCCGCTGACTGGCGCATCTAAAAATTCTATACCTTTTTTAGCAGCTTCGGCAGCAATTTTCTGAGACACTAATGGCTCGATTGAGCTCATGTCGATAATAATCATGCCCGATTTTGCCCCTCCAAGAACACCTTTTTCACCCAGCACAACAAGCTCGACATCAGGAGAATTCGGGAGCATCGTTATAATAATTTCTGACTGCTGTGCCACTTCTGCTGACGATGTTGCGGTTTGGGCGCCTTCTTTAGACAAATCTTCAACTGATGCACGATTCAGGTCATGGACGATGAGAGAATATCCTGCTTTTATTAGATTTTTTGCCATGGGTTTTCCCATTATCCCGAGACCAATAAAACCGAGTTTGGATTTAATGATTTCTTTATTCATTTTTCTTCCTTCCTCTCAAATTCTCATGAAATAAAAATTCAGATTATTCTCTACCGACGACAATTTAAAAATAATTTTTATAAATATAATTAATTTCAATCCGAGATGCAATGAAAACCTTCGCTAAATCGGAACTGAATTTTAAAAATCACTCCATATCCATTCCATTTTAGACACCTGCAAAATAGGATAGATTGTCATTTCGAACGGAGTGAGAAATCT
>CBFDBN010000393.1:0-4221 GCA_965603055.1 uncultured bacterium
TTCATTTTTGAAGCTGGTATCCATGGCGCTGGCTTGTGGTGCTTCTCGGCTTACTCAGAACTGGATCGAACCGAAATCATTGGTGAAACAGGAAAAATAACTTTTTCAACTTTCGATACAGAACCTGTTGTTCTTGAAACAAATAATCGAGTTGAGAATTATCATATTGATAATCCAACTCATGTTCAACAGCCGTTGATTCAAACTATCGTTGATGAGTTGTTGGGAATCGGAAAATGTCCCAGCACCGGAAGAACTGCATCGTTGACAAATCGAGTGATGGATTCAATGTTGGGAAGACGTTAGTTATTCCTACTATTTTATTGTGAAGAATTTTAACATGGTTTTATTTAAAACAAAAAATTAAAGAAAAAATGGTTTGTTACTTTTTTACTTTTTTAAATACAAATGACTTCAATTATTACTTTAAGAAATAATCATGAAAATTTAGATTACAGTTGTTAAGAAGTTTTACTTCAAGCAAAAAGCACTGAGGTTGATCTGCAATGAAAATCATAGCCCATCGCGGTGAATCTTACGACGCCCCTGAAAACACACTCGCAGCAATCAACTTAGCCTGGCAAAGAGATGCCGATGCTGTTGAAGTTGATATACATTTGTCGAAAGATGGCAGAATTGTTGTCATCCATGATGACAATGTCAGCATGGATGGAGAAACATCAAAAAAGGTAGCCGATCTGACCCTGGATGAATTGAAGCGCCTTGACGTGGGAAGATATAAAGGCGATCAATGGATTAATGAACGGATTCCGACATTGGAGGAAGTACTTTTAACAGTACCCTCCAATAAGATCATTTTTATTGAAATTAAAGCCGGCGACGAGATCGTAAACGAATTGGAACGTGTGATTAACCAGTCTCGGCTGCGACCAGATCAAATTAAAATCATCGGATTTGACCGGGATGTTATGATAAACGCCCGGGAAACCTTGACTCCTATCGAGATATTTTGGGTGAGAAATATTGAATACTTAGAAATGAAGACAGCATGGAGGGCAGATATAAAAAGAATAATTACGGATACTTGTGATGCAGGGCTCCATGGTTTAGATTTTTCTAATAGCAAAGTTATCGATAAGTCGCTGGTTAATATGATAAAAAGATATGGACTAAAACTTTTCGTCTGGACTGTTAATGATCCGGTGGAAGCAATAGGGTTGCTCGAAGCTGGTGTTGATGGAGTTGCCTCGGATCGCGCCAGATGGCTATGGACCCAGATGCAGATTCTGAAAACAAAAAATAATTAATTTTTGTGAAATCAATCAAAGGAGAGGGAAACCAGAATGTCCAAGATAATTATTGGCATCCATGGACTTGGCAATAAGCCACCCCGGAAAGTGCTGAAAAAATGGTGGAAAAAATCTATTCGAGAAGGTTTGCAGGCGATTGGACATCCCCGGTTTTTCTTCAAATTCGAACTGGTCTATTGGGCAAATTTTTTACACCCAGATGCTTTGAATCCTAAAATAAAAGATAAAAAAGAACCTGGCTATTTAAAGGAACCCTATTTACCCGCTTATAAATTTGAAACAAAAAAGCCGAGCAAGCTCCGACAGAAATTTCTGGATTATTTAGAGAAACAGATGGATAAAATTTTTCTTAAAGATGATTTATCCATCAATTTTTCATCTGTTTCGGATATGATCATTCATCGCTTTTTTACTGATCTTGATATCTACTACTCTCAAACTTATATAACTTTCAATGGAAAAGAACGGCTGGTTAAAGATATTATTCGGGAACAATTGGCACAAACACTTAAAAGACATAAGAACAAAGAAATTATGTTAATTGGCCATTCAATGGGTTCCATTATTGCTTATGATGTATTGACTCATACAGTACCTCAAATTAAAATCAACACTTTTGTAACCATTGGTTCACCGCTGGGTTTACCGATCATTATATCAAAAATAGCTTCGGAACAGAAACGTCAGCTTGTTAAAAAAGTGAAAGTAAGAACTCCTGAAAATGTAGCCAGGAATTGGTTTAATCTATCTGATTTAAGTGACCGGGTTGCCATAAATTATACTTTAGGTGACGATTACGACGAAAATATGAATCGTGTGCGAGCGATTGATAAAGTTGTTTACAACAATTATGAATACAATGGCAAAAAAAATCCTCATAAAATTTATGGGTATCTGAGAACGCCAGAACTGGCTGAAATCATACATGACTTTTTCAATCAAGAAAGAAATAAATTCATAGTTTGGCTTAATAATAAAATCGATAAATATTTGAGGACGCTATTTCTTTAAAATTAATTTGAAGGAAAGTGAGTGCAACAATGAACCGTGAAGATATGCTAACAAGAATTCAGAATCCTGCTGTTAAATGGGATTTTATTATCATCGGTGGCGGAGCAACTGGAGTGGGTACGGCAATTGATGCAGCCTCCCGCGGCTACCAGACACTGTTAATTGAACAAGCGGATTTTGGACAGGGCACTTCGAGCCGAAGCACCAAGCTTGTTCATGGGGGTGTGAGATATCTGCAACAGGGGAATATTTCCTTTGTTCTGGAAGCGCTTAAAGAGCGCGGCTTGTTACGCCAGAACGCCCCACACCTGGTTCACAACCTCCCTTTTGTTGTGCCGAATTATGATTGGTGGGAGGGACCTTTTTATGGAATTGGCTTAAAACTGTATGACATCCTTTCGGGCAAGCATGGCTTTGGCTCATCTGAAATGCTTTCCAAAGAAGAAACGATTCGTCACATTCCGACAATTGAGACTGAAGGACTACGCGGCGGTGTGATCTATTATGATGGTCAATTTGACGACGCCAGGTTGGTTATTGACATGGCGGAAACGGCGGCAGAACAGGGTGGAACATTGATCAATTATATGAAGGTGACATCTTTGATCAAATCTACAAATATGGTTAGTGGGGTGACAGCCCGGGACATGGAAACTGGCAAAGAATTTCAAATCAAGGCAAAAGTCGTGATTAACGCCACGGGTGTTTTCACTGATTCAGTTCTCAAGATGGATGATCCACAAGCCGAAGCCATGATCAGCCCCAGCCAGGGGATACACATTGTTCTGGATAAATCCTTTTTACCCGGCGATAGCGCAATTATGGTGCCCCATACCGACGATGGCAGGGTGCTTTTTGCGATTCCCTGGCACGATCGGGTCATTGTCGGAACGACAGATACACCTGTAGATGAGATACCTTTAGAACCTCAACCATTTCAGGAGGAAATTGAATTTTTACTGTCTCATACGGCACGCTATTTAACAAAAGATCCAACACCAGGTGATGTTTTGAGCGCCTTTGCTGGTTTACGTCCGCTTATTCGTGCTGGTGATCAAGAAAATACCGCAGCGCTTTCTCGCGACCATACGCTGCATATTTCTCGATCAGGTTTGGTCACCATTACCGGTGGCAAATGGACCACCTATCGCAAGATGGCAGAGGATGACCAAAACACTTCAAATTCACGGTTACCATAAAAATGCAGAGATTTTCGGTAATCTGGCATGTTATGGAAGCGATGCTCCCGCTATTCAAGACCTTTTTCATGAGAACAAAAAATATAATGAGCAACTGCATCCCAATCTGCCAATTCGTGCTGGTGAAGTCATCTGGTCAGTTAAAAATGAAATGGCAAGAACGGTTGAAGATTTTTTATCCCGTCGTACCCGTGCGCTGTTGCTTGATGCCAGAGCAAGTATGGAAATAGCGCCTCGGGTTGCTGAGTTGATGGCAAAGGAACTGGGACGGAAAAGGGCGTGGAAACGAGAGCAGGTCAGGAAGTATAATGAATTAGCGAGGAAATACTTTTTGTAGGGCGTAGCGCGTGGAGCATAGCCTGTTGCTCGCTATACGCTCTACGCGCCACGCCCTACAATTTCATTTCTTTTTCAAAAAAAAATTAAATCAGAAAACGTTAGCTGAAGAAACGTTTTATAAAAAGGGAGAATAGCAAGGATGAGGAGAGCCTTATTAGTCGGAATTGATGATTACAATTTTGCTAACTTAAGCGGCTGCGTGAACGACGCAACTTCAATGCGAGATTTGTTAACACGCAATGAGGATGGATCGCCCAATTTTGACTGCAAAGTATTCACTGCTCCGGGGAAAAATATTTCCCGATCTCTTCTTGGAGAACAAATCAGGAAGCTTTTTGCTAATGACGCCGATGTCGCGCTGTTCTATTTTGCTGGACATGGCACTTTCGACAACCTGGGTG
>CBFDBN010000394.1:0-4205 GCA_965603055.1 uncultured bacterium
TAATCTTCGCCGACAACAGCCAGATCACCTACAATTAAAGTTGGAAACGATAATCGTGGATTTATCGGCTGCAAGAATCGCATGTGAGCCTTTTTTTCATCGACAGGTAATAGGTCGATATCGACAATTGTCGCTTTTACGCCGTTCATCTGTAAAAATTGTTTCATTCGCTGGCAGCGGGGACAGGTGCTGATCGCCATCAAAATTGGTATCTTATTTTTCACTTCATGTTCAAACATAAATTTGCTCCAGTTTTTGTTATTATTATAATTTTCATATTAATTGTAGGATAAAATGGCATTTTGTCTTACATTTCATTTAAAGAACCTGCAAAACTTCTTCCGCATGAATCGCTGTTTTTACTTTATCAAATACATGTTTGATAATACCATCTTTGCCAATGATAAACGTAGATCTTATAATGCCCATGTACTTTTTGCCATACATGCTTTTCTCACCCCAGGCGCCGTAGGCTTTGGCAACTTTGTGGTCGGGATCACTCAGTAAGGTGAAATTCAAATTCTGTTTATTAATAAAATTTTGATGAGATTTCACACTATCGGGACTAACACCCAAAACAACTGCATTTTTCGCCTGAATCGGCTGAATATTATCTCGAAAAGAACAGGCTTCTTTGGTACAGCCTGAGGTGTTGTCTTTGGGATAAAAATACAAAACCACATCTGATTTGCCCAGAAAATCGCTCAATGACACATCTTCATCTTTATCGGATTTCAATGTGAAATTGGGGGCTTTATCGCCGACTTGTAACATATCAACTTCTCCTTCTTATGAATAGGATTAATGGAGTATTGGAATAATGGATTAATGCAGAACTCCAATTATCCATTACTCCACTCCTGGAATTCACCCGCCTACCATACCAAAAGTAATTTAGACAAACTGCTTTTTTAACTCATCAGACACACTGGTTCTCAATCCTTGTCTGACTAAAGCGCCTTTTTTCAAAACTGGCAACTGGTCGACATAAGTCGGCTTTCCTTTTACTTGATAAAAAATCCCGATCGGAATTCGATCTCCCCATTCCAGCGCTTTTTCAAATGCCACCGTTCGATTCGATGTATCGTACTTTGATTCATCCTGCAATTTATAGACCCGTTTTTGGTACCATTGATAGGTGTTGATTTTATTAAAACTCACACACGGTTGAAACACATCGACCTGACTGTATCCCTTGTGCTGCAATGCCTGTTCGATCAGCCAGGTTAGATGCTCCATATCGCCAGCAAAGCCACGAGAGACAAAAGTGGCACCCTGGGCAATGGCGATTGCAATCGGATTAATGCTTTCTTCTATCGAACCGCCCAAAGTTGTTTTTGAGACATAGCCTTTATCGCTGGTTGGGGAGTATTGTCCCTTGGTTAATCCGTAAACCTTATTATTTTGATAAATATCCACAATATCAAAATTGCGGCGCAGGGCATGAATGAAATGATTACCACCCATGCTATAACCGTCACCATCGCCATGGGTTAAAATGACCTTCATTTCATGATTTGCCAGATGCGCACCTGTCGCTATCGCCAAAGGACGTCCGTGTAATGTCATCAATCCATTTGCATGGGTATAGTCTGGCAACTTGCTGCCGCAGCCGATTCCAGAGATAAGCTGCACTCGATGGGGTTTAATATTCTGATTTGCCAGCGCTGCTTTCAGTGAATTCCAGATTCCAAAGTTGCCACAGCCAGGACACCAGGTCGGTTTATGTGGAGTAAAATAATCTTTTACTTCAGCCATTAGTTCACCTCCTTCAATTTGTTGAGAATATACTCTGGCGAAAACGGTCGCCCATCATATTTCAAAATTTTTCCAGCGACTTCGACTCCCATATTTGTTTTGAGCAGCATCGCCAATTGACCTGTGAAGTTACCTTCAACCGCAATTAGCTTCCCAGCCTTGTCCAAAACTGAACGAGTTTTCTCCACATTGAGGGGTAACAAATCGACAAATTGAAGGATGTTCGCTCTATCTTTCTTCTCTTTATTTAAAACATCTATGACTTCCTGTAACGCTGCAAGAGTTGATCCCCAACAAATAAATGATATATCCGCTTGTTTCGGTCCGTGTAAAATTGGTCCGTTTATGTCCGCTAATGCTGTCTTATTTTTTTTCATTCTTTTTTCATGCATTTTATTGCGGATTTCAGCTTCCTCAATAATTTCACCTTCCTCGTTATGCTCATCACTGGTGGTTTTAAAAATTGCTTTGGGATGTCCAGGCAGCGCCCGAGGTGAAATACCATCTTCAATATAACTATGCCGTTTGTATTCACCCTCCAGGCGATCCAGTTCTTCATCGGAAAGAAGTTTTCCACGATCTATTTTCACTGTGCTAAAATCCAACTCATCTTTCTCGATAGTACGATTGGAAGTTGCTAAAAATTCATCAGTCATAATAATAACTGGAGTCTGGTATTTTTCCGCCAGGTTGAACGCACGAGCACCTGCCTCAAAACATTGTTTGGTATCACCTGGTGCAAGAATAATTCGAGGAAACTCACCCTGGGACGCATACGCTGCAAAAAGCAAATCTGCCTGTTCGGTTCGAGTCGCCAGACCAGTCGAGGGACCTGGACGTTGGGCAATAACGATAACAACTGGCGTTTCGGTTATTGCAGCCAAACCTAATGCCTCAACCATCAACGCAAATCCCCCGCCAGATGTTGGTACAATCGCCCTGGCACCCATGTGAGCTGCGCCGATTGCGGCGCAAATTGCTGCAATTTCATCCTCCATCTGCTTGGAGACAATTCCATACTTATCCGCTTGACTGGTTAACCATTCGAAAATTGACGTCCCAGGCGTCATGGGATAAGCAGAAGCAAAATTACATCCGCCAACCAGTGCGCCCAGTGCTATTGCCTGGTTCCCATTCATGACCATTCTTTGCGGAGCCTGTACACTTTTAAGTTTCCAATCAAATTCGTCTTTATAATTCGCAGTCACAAAATCATAAGTTTCTTGCGCCACTTTGGAATTCGTTTCGACTACTTTATCCCCCTTTTTCTTAAAATTATCTTTTATCACTGAAAAAATATATTCAATCGGGAATCCAGTAAGCCCCGCAACGGCACCCAACGCTGCGGTATTTGCCATAACCTTACTGCCACCTGAATCTTTCGCGATTTTGCTGAGCGGCACTTCAATGGGTTTAATTTTTTTCTTTTGAAATTTTGTTTTGTCCACCTTCATTTCCGAATAAAAAATTACTGCACCACCAGAGACCAGTTTTGATTGATGAATATCTATCGATTCTTCGGTTAAAGCGACGATTAGCTGCACAGGTTCAGTCCAACTTTTGATGGGTTGATCCGATGTTTTTATCACGTAGAAATTATGCCCTCCCCGAATCCGAGAGCGGTTATTCTGTACACTGAACACATGCAAACCACTTCGAGCCAAAGCCTTACAAAATCCTGCGCCGCTTGAATCCAGGCCCTGCCCTGCATCACCGCCGATTAAAATTGTCATATCATTTGTTGGCATTTAAAACTCCTGTCTTTTGGTGAGTGGTTGATTGGTGAGTGGTGAATGGTAGAGTGGTGAGTTGTGGCTCGGTGAGTCGCCTCAAAGTAATTAGTGTCTGTCCGAAAACGTATCATAAGCTTCCAGCTTGTGAGTTAAACCTTTAGTTTTTCAAGGCAAGCAGGATGCTTGAGTTACGGATAACAGCCCATTTCTGACAGACACTAATTAGCTAACTGGTTAGTGGTAAGTTAGAAATTTTGTAATAGTTCTCCTCCCAGCTTATTGTTCGAAAAAAGCTGATTTAAGAGTAAAGATTAACGATTTTTGATTTATGAAGGAGTGGTGTTTATCAAAAATGTAGCTATATATTCAAAAATACTTCTAAAATCGCATATCGTTAATCCTTGTTCTGAGATCAAAATTAGGATTTACAGAGGGGGGTGAACTTTTACGAAACTTTTTAATAGAAATCAAAATGACCCCTCACTACTCACCATTCACCACTACTAACCACCAACAACTCACCACAAACCACCTAATCTGTCTCTTCAAACTCATCCTTGCCCGCACCACATACCGGGCACACCCAATCATCAGGAATATCTTCAAACTTGGTACCTGCAGCGATGTCGTTGTCGGGATCGCCTTCTGCTGGATCATACACATATCCACAAACGAGGCACACGTATTTTTGCATGGTGAAGTCTCCTTATTTTG
>CBFDBN010000395.1:0-4175 GCA_965603055.1 uncultured bacterium
TTTTGTTGAACGGAGATGGAAAGACGTAGAGCGTTGCGCGTGGGGCGTAGGGCGTAGGGCGAAAAAATTTACTCCATCACGCCCTACGCTTTACGCGCCACGCCCTACGTTTTTTTAACTGATCAAAATCGAAACGAGGAAAACATGCTCGATAAAAAAATTATCAAACGATTGAATAAAATATTTGGCAAAAAAAATGTACTTGTTCAGCAGAAAGACCTGGTTTTTTACCAGTTCGATGCGTCGTTAGACCGGGGGATGCCGGATGCAGTAGTGTTCCCCCGTTCGACTGAACAGATCGTTGGACTGGTGAAATTGGCGCGTGAGCATAATATTCCGCTCATTCCACGCGGATCAGGAACTAACTTGAGCGGCGGTTCAATTGCCGTCTGGGGAGGAATAATTGTCCAATTTTCTCACATGAATCGCATTCTTGAAATTGACCTGGAAAACCGTTGTGCAGTTGTTGAGCCGGGTGTTTATAACCTCGACCTGCAAACCGCGCTGGCGCCTCATAAATTTTATTTTGCACCAGATCCGGCCAGCCAAAGGGTATCGACCATCGGCGGCAATGTTGCAGAAAACGCCGGGGGACCTCATTGCTTGAAATATGGGATTACAGTTAATCATGTCCTGGGATTAGAGATAGTGACCGCAGATGGTGAAGTTGTGTCGATCGGGGGGAAAAACGAGCAAAATCCCGGCTATGATTTAATGAGCTTGCTCATTGGTTCCGAAGGCACGCTGGGAATCGTGACGAAAACGATTGTGAAGATTCTTCCGCTGCCAGAGGGAATAAAAACCATGCTGGCTGTTTTTAGCAGCATGGAACAGGCAGCAAATGCGGTATCGGAAATTATTGCCCAGGGCATTATTCCAGCCACACTGGAAATGATGGACAAACCGATCATTCAAACCGTAGAATCAGCCCATCACCTGGGATACCCCATGGATGCGGAAGCCGTTCTGCTTGTGGAATTAGATGGACCCATTGCTGGAATGGAAAACCAGGCAGACGAGATCACAAAAATATGTAAAAAGAACGGTGCTTACAAGATCGAATCCGCGGAGACCAGTGAACAACGAGATGCGTTGTGGCAGGGGAGAAGGTTATCATTCGGCTCACTAACCATGCTGCAGTCTTCGGTGATGATTGCCGATGGAACCGTCCCACGCAGTAAAGTACCGGCTGTTTTGAACCAGGTCATGGAAATCTGCGGTAAATATGAGCTTAAAGTGGGCAATGTATTTCATGCTGGTGATGGCAATCTTCATCCATTTATTCTGTTTGATGATCGCAATCCGGTGGACACCCAAAAGGTTAAGAAAGCCTGCGATGAAATTTTAGCTGCCTGTATTCAACAGGGGGGGACGATCAGCGGTGAGCACGGTATTGGATTGGAAAAGAAGGGATCGATGAAAGTGCTGTTTAATGAAAAAGAAATATCAGCAATGAAAGACATTAAAAAGGTATTTGATCCACAAGGGATTATGAATCCCAATAAGATTTTTCCAGTGACGGAAGCGGATAATCTTTGATCTTGTGAGTCGTAAGTTGTTAGTGGTTATTGGTGAGTGGTAATTCGGGAACTACTTACCTCACTTAACTTGCTTTACCAGTCAATCCTCAAAAACTAAGGAATGATATAAAATGATGGAACATTTTGAAAAATTGTTGGGGGAAAAAAACGTTTCTGATTCTCTTGAACAACTGGAAAAATATTCAGTAACTGGCAAAATTCCTTCCCTGGTACTATTTCCTGCTTCAAGCGATCAAATTTCTGAAATCATGAAACTGGCGAAACGTTATGGTAAAAAGATTTTGATCGCCGGGAACAACAGTCAGCATCATTTCGGCGCTGCGATTGAGGGTATCGATTGGTGCATCTCTCTTAATCGGATGAATCAAATTATCGAACATGAGTCCGCTGATCTGATAGTCACTGTTGAACCGGGCGTTACATTGCCGCAGCTTCAGATGTTTTTAAATAAGCATAAGCAAGTTTTGCCGTTAGACCCAATCGGGGTGGGTGATCGGAGCCTGGGAGGAATCGTTGCCTCAAATAGCCAGGGCTCATTAAGGCTGGCGTATGGAACCTGTCGCGACCTGGTGCTGGGAATGAAAGTGGTTTTACCCAATGGCACGATCATTCGGATTGGAGGCAAAACCGTTAAAAATGTGGCAGGATATGATTTGAGTAAATTGTTTATCGGTTCGATGGGGACTTTGGGAGTAATCGCTGAAATTACTTTTAAACTATATCCTTTGCCAGCCAAAAGCCAGACGCTTTGGGCAGAATTTGACCAGTTTGATGATATCCCCCGGCTGGTTCAATCGATTGGCTCATCAAACCTGGTAATCAGTCGCTGTGAATATTTGAACGCTGTTTTTGTCGAGAAATATTTGGATAAAAATTACCAGTCAAAACAGCCCCAAGTTCTATTGTTCAATATTCAGGGGCATTCGGATATGGTAAACACAACGATGGAAAAAATGCAGCAGATGGTGCTGAACAATGGCGGGAAAAATATCCAGATTTTTTCTAATAAAGATGATATAAAATTATGGAACCGAATTAATGCAGCTAATTCAAGCAATCAAAAATCCCATATCGGTTTTTATTTTCAATTGTCGATACCAAAAGCTTCCTTTGGACCGGTTATTAGTGAAATCGAAAATTTTTCAAATAAAAACATCTTGTTAGCGTTAGCCATTCAAGCACACGCGGTTAGTGGTATCATCAATATTTTTTGGGATGGTCTGGATGAAAAAGAAATTCTGCCAGATCGTTATCGATCACAAATCGAATCATTACGGCAAATTGCACAAAGCTCCCAGGGAAATATGGTGGTAAATTCTATTCCCAAACCAGAAGAGACCGTCACCTCTGGGGTGTTCTCTTCCCGTTTCTTAAAAGAACCAGAACTGATTTGGGGTATACCAGGTATTGAATTTTCTTTTATGAAATCTATTAAAACCAAATATGATCCAGGCCAGGTGTTCGCTGCTGGTCGATTTATCGGGGGATTATAATACTACTTAGTCAAATTAAAATATTAAATGTCATTCCGACCGAAGGGAGGAATCTGTTAGTCCACCTTACTAAGTGAAATAAGAATTTTTGTTTGATCTACAGATTTCTCCTCACTTCGTTCGTCGAAATGACAGGTTCGTTTTTATCAATTTGAATAGTCTGACTAAGTAGTTATAAAACATTGAATAAAGAATGGCAAGACGCTTACGAAGAATCAATTCGTTGCATCCGCTGTGGATATTGCCAGCCAACCTGCCCAACTTATATGATGACAGGAATTGAACATTCCGTTGTGCGGGGCAGAAATTTTTTAGCTCGACTGATTTACGAGGGTGAAATTGAATTTACAAAAAATTTTAAACAGCCAATTTTTGAATGTTTGCTGTGTGGCGCTTGCAATACCAACTGTGCGCCGGTTGTAAAAACCCAGGAAATCATGACCGCCGCCCGGCAGGCTTATATTCAGAAACAGGGACAGCCGCCATTACAGCGTTATGTTTTTCGCGAGCGGAAGATGGAGAATCTTCAAAAGACCAGTGCAACAGTCATGCTTTCATCCTGCCCGGGATGTTTGGTACAACTCTCTTATGGTGTAAGAAAATTTAATGTACTGGTCACGGTGAAACATATTGTCTAACTGTTAAACGAATCGATAAGGTAATAGAAGTAAAATGAATACGGGAAAAAGAGTATAAGGTTGTAATAGAGTCGTGGGCGAAATTATTTTAGCGCTCTACTTACTTGACAACTCAACCAATTACTGACCGATTTATAAAATTTCCCAAACCTTTAACCCTTATACCCTATTAGTCCAATATTTTTAAGATAATAGCATCGCAGAATTAATTAAAAAAAAATTATACCCTGAATTAAAAAATATACTTGCTTTTTTCAATTTGATTTTATAACTTCTGCGCTAATGGTTATAATCAGTAACAATAAGGCAAATAAGTGAGGTCTGAATAATGGAGAGAGATGTGTTAAAATATTGGAAGTTATCATTTCAGCGTATTGACGACGAGGAGGAATGGAAGGAACCCGATTGGGAAGATGATGAGAATTGGGATGATGAAGATGAATGGGAAGACGATGAGAATTGGAATGATGAAGACGATTGGGAAAATGACGACGATGAAGAAG
>CBFDBN010000396.1:0-4169 GCA_965603055.1 uncultured bacterium
CAAATCAAGCTCACCACGCTTACCAAATTACGGTGTCAGTATTCCGAATTTAATTAATAGAAAAAAACGAACTGGTTTGGATATCCCTGAAGAAGAATTAAAGCGTTGTCTATTTGCTTGCAATACAATTCACACCAATTTTGTAAGAGGAAACGGCTTCATTATTGTTGATGGAAAGCTGATTCACAAACCAGTTGGTGCAATTGCCCTTGATGGTGAACAATATGTTCCCCTGGATGGATCATATAGTTGTATGATTCTTTCTCCTCAACCGCCAGTAGTGAAAAATCTGACCATCAAAAACAACATTCTTCAAAATGAAAATAATATAAATTTAGCCATTTCCGGTCCCCAAATCGTCTCAAAAAGAAAAAATATTGTGGAGCAAATTCCTGTCAGAAAAAAAGAAAATGGACAAACAATTGGGAACGAAATCAACTATTCACCTTATGATGATAGAACCTCTTTTACTGCCTTTGGAATAGCCGATGAGGGAACGCTTATAGCAGTTTCAATGTTCTCTGGTATTAGTGATCAAAAAGGAGATACATTCGCATTTAGGGCGAAAAAAAACAGGGGTATTACATTGAATGAAATGGCAAACCTGCTAATCGAATTAGGCGCCAGTGACGGAATAGCAGGAGGAGGTTCTGGCGATACGCAGCAATATATTAAAGATAGAGCCATCTGGGTATCAGAACCTCGCTTTCAGGCGAAGCGTGGTCAGGTTGAGGGATTGCGTGGCTTGGGTGCTATACTTTGTTTTTTATCAAAAGAAGAAGTTGATGTATGAAGCGTAGAAGATGCTGAACAACGAGAAGAAGGAATTAAAGCGGAAACAACATAAGCAATCAATGGGCAATTGATCTTCAAGCAAAATGGTTGAACTTTCCTTCTCTCATCTTTTTAATCCTTATCCAATGCATCAAACCTTCTTTGCTTTTTTATCTCCCCTCTTTTTCGCTTTTCCTCCAATCTTCGCTGCTTCGAAATGAGCGATGGTTTCCGTTTACGACGTGGCTTTGGTTTTTGTGTCGCCTTGCGGATCAACGCAATTAATCGATTCCGTGCGTCCTCACGATTGCTTGCCTGGGTTCGAAATCGTCTGGCTGAGATGATCAGCTCGCCGCTTTCTGTCATTCTCCTGCCAGCTAACTGCATCAATCTTTCACGAACTTCATCAGGCAATGACGGTGAATTCCGAACATTAAATCGGAGCTGTACCGCAGTGGCAACTTTGTTCACATTCTGACCGCCTGGTCCTGATGAGCGGACGAATTCCTCCTGGATTTCACTTTCATCGATGCTAATTGTGTCTGTAACTTGAATCATAATATTCCTGTTGTTAACTTATTTGACTATATCGGAATTTCAAAGTTTGTCTGAAAAATATATCAATTTGAATGATAAATGTCAACAAAATAAAACAAAAAGCTAAATTTCATAATTAATTTTCCTTGACATTTGAATCGAAATGTCGTATTATTAAAACAATTCTTGGTACTTAGAATTCAACTGAGCTTAGAGATTTTCTTTGAAAAAATTCTATGGATATAATTTTTTTACCTCAATCGATTCAGAAATATCTTGAAAAATATTGTCCTGGCGAAAAAATTCATGTTGCATTAACGTCTGACCTGACCCGACAACATGTTTATGGTGAAGAGTGGCTTGTTGCAACTGATAAAAAGCTGACAACTTTTTCAACAGAAAATGGCGCTGCAAAACTTTTATCGTTACATAATCTTTCAGATATAAATCACATAGAGGCGTTAAACCTCACTGGCAGTGGCGTGATCGAAATAAAATTAAATGGTCAGCCACATCGAGTAATTAATTACACCAATGCAAAAAATTCGGATTTTGCCTGGGCAGTGGAAGATATTAAAAAATTGCTCAAAGGTGAGACAATCGAACAAAAAGAAGATGATCGGAAAGGGAAAACCTGTGAACACTGTGGTTTTCCGATACCAGAAGATTTGAATAAATGTCCCCGCTGCACCGAAAAATGGAAAACGCTCAAAAGAATTCTCACCTTTGTACGACCGTACAAAGCACAACTGCTATTCATTTTTTTGTTGTTAATTGCTGGCACCTGTTTTGGATTAATTTCTCCCTATATGTACAAACTTTTTATCGATGTGATTTTGAAGCCAGAGCCCAAAACTGGTTTGTTTGAACATGCCCATTGGATACCTTATGCCGCATTGGCATTATTAGCAGCCTATGCCGGACAAAGTTTATTCAGCAGCCTGCATTTGCGGTTGACCGGTATTGTGGGACATAAAACGGTATATGATGTCAGGGCAGCCATTTTTGAAAAACTTCAGGAATTATCGCTCTCTTTCTTTGACCGGTTTCAGACTGGCGCACTTATGGCGCGAGTTAACCAGGATACCAGAGAATTACAACATTTTTTAGTCGATTTCATCCCCCTCACATTAGAAAGCCTGTTCATCTTGATCGGCGTTGGCATTTTTCTTTTTATGCTAAGCTGGCAATTGACGCTATTCGTGTTTATTCCCATCATTGCGACCGCCATTTTCTTAAAGAAAGTGTTTTTCAAAATTTATTCATATTATAGAAGGTATTATCATCGTCGATCCCGATTGAGCGCCTTAATTAATGATTCGTTATCCGGTATCAGGGTGATCAAAGCCTTTGGTCAGGAAGACGAGGAAATAAAAAAATTTGATCGGAAAAGCACGGCGTTCAGGGATGCTGGAATCATTGCGGAAGTTAAATGGAGTGTCTATTCACCTACGTTCCAGATGTTGATTATGCTTGGCTCGATTTTGATCTGGTTTGTGGGAGGAAAATTTGTCGTAGGAGGAAGGATGACACTTGGGAGTGTGGTAGCCTATTCCGGGTATTTAGCCATGTTTTATCGACCAATATTTTATTTGATCAGGATGATCCAATTGATCACCAGTTCACTCAGTGCAGCCGAACGAGTATTCGATGTTATCGACACAGAACCGCAGATTAAGGACTCGCCCGATGCTATTGCTATGCCTGATATTGAGGGTGCTATAGAGTTTAAAAATGTGATTTTTGGCTATGATCCTTTTAAACCGGTCATCAAGGATTTTAGTGTAGCCGTTAAACCACATGAAATTATTGGACTGGTTGGAAAAAGTGGTGCCGGTAAAAGTACTTTCATCAATCTTGTTTGCCGCCTTTATGATGTCAATAAAGGCGCAATTCTATTGGATGGCATGAATTTAAAAGATATAAAATATCATGACCTGAGACAACAGATCGGTGTTGTGTTACAGGAAACTTTTTTATTCAATGGAACGATTTACGAAAATATTGCCTACGCCAGACCCGATGCCTCAACAGGGGAAATTATAGAAGCAGCAATAGCAGCTCACGCCCATGAATTTATTATGAAAAAGCCGGATGGTTACGATACCGAAGTTGGTGAGCGCGGCAATAAACTGTCCGGCGGAGAAAAGCAGCGTATCTCCATTGCCAGGGCGATCCTGAGAAATCCCCGAATTTTAATTCTGGATGAGGCAACTTCATCGATGGATACGGAGACGGAAAAGAAAATTCAGGAAGCGCTTCGCAATTTGACCCAAGGGCGAACTACGATTGCTATTGCCCATCGGCTTTCCACGCTGCGAAATTGTGATCGACTTCTCGTTATGGATGAGGGCAAGCTGGCAGAACTGGGCAGCCATGAAGAACTGATGGAGAACAGGGGAATTTTTCATAATCTCGTTTCGATTCAGACAGAATTATCAAAAATTATCGCTTTGAGTGGATAGAAAATGAAAATATTGAACCCCGGTGAGCTAAGCTTTGAGCCGGCTGAAAATGGTTTTCTCCGGTTGAAGTTGAACGATGGGACGATTTATGAGATGGTAGAGTGCCATCCGCTGTTTCCACTGTCAGAACCTGATGCTTATATCGCTATCTCGAAACGAAATGATTCAGACATTGAAGAAATTGGCATTATAAAATCCCTTCACAAGCTATCTGCAAAACAAAGGTCACTTGTGGAAAGGGAAATACAGTTCAGACATTTCAGTCCAGCAATTATTGATATTAATAAAATCACGTCAAAATATGGCGTGGAACAATGGGAAGTCGTGACCGATAAAGGCGGTAAAACATTTATCGTGCAAGATGTTAAAGAAAACGTCATGATCAGGGAAAGT
>CBFDBN010000397.1:0-4156 GCA_965603055.1 uncultured bacterium
ACAGATTTCTCACTCCATCCCGACAAAAAACGTCGGGATTCCGTTCGAAATGACAGGAAAATCTCAATTCTGCAGAAGTCTATAATATTCAACATTGAGTATCCAGTATCGAGCATCGAATATCCAGCATTCAGCGACCAGCCTCAATTTTTTTGATAAACCACTTTGCCATCCACAATTGTATAAAGCACCTCGGTACCAAGATAATCCTTGGGCGAAATTTGCAGAAGGTTGTTCGACAGTACCACGATATCTGCCAATTTTCCCACTTCAATCGATCCCTTTTTGTGTTCAGCAAACTCGGCATAAGCCGAACCCAGTGTATAAGCCTCGATTGCTTGCTCGATGCTGATTTTTTCGTCGGGAAACCAACCGCCGGCTGGACCGCCAGTGACAAACTCCCGGGTCACTGCTGCATAAAGGCCCAACATCGGATTCAAAGGTGCTACTGCCCAATCCGTCCCAAAGGCAATGGGAACTTCTGCTTTAAGGAATGATCCAACACGATAGGCATTTTTACACCGCTCATATCCAATCCGATCTTCTGCCCATGCCATATCATCGATAACCTGGGACGGCTGGATGGAAGCAATTACGCCAAGTTTCTTGTAGCGTTTTAGATCTTCGGGAGTTACAACCTGGGCGTGTTCAATGCGATGACGACGCGGATGAGAGCCATTTTTCTGATAAGCTTGTTCCAGTGCATTTAACACCAGTGTATTGGCTTTATCACCAATGGCATGAATGACTAACTGCAAGCCAGCATCGTCCACTACCGTGACAAGCTCATCTAACTCATTTTCATCAAGTCTCGATATTCCGCTGGTCGTGGGATCATCAGTATAAGGCTCGTAAAAATAAGCGCTACTGGCGCCCATTGAACCATCAGTATAAATTTTTAACGCTCCCAGGCGAAGCATGTCATTTCCAAAATTCGCTGTGATTCCGATTTTTTTATATTGTTCAATAAATTCCGCTGAGCGCCAGGCATTCACTCGAGCAGTCAATTCCTTCATTTGAAATAGCGCCTGGTAAACCCCAACATCCATTGCCGAGCTATTATCCTGAAAACTGGTCACACCAAGTTTTGCAGCATGATTTAAACCTTGTTTCAATGTGCTCTTAGTCTGTTCAAAACCGGGAGGTGGAATCACTCTCAATACCAGGTCCCAGGCTTTGTCAAGTAATATTCCAGTCGGCTCTCCTGATATAGGATCTTTTTTAATTTCCCCACCGGGTGGATTCGGTGTGTCCCGGGCAATTCCTGCTAATTTTAATGCCAGGCTGTTTGCCAACGCCAGGTGAAGGTCAAGCCGATTTATAAAGACCGGGTGGTTAGGCGTAACTGGATCGATTAATTCTTTGGTGGGAAGCTTTCGACTCTGCCAGTTCTCATGATTCCAGTTCCCCTGCAGAATCCAGTTTCCTGGGGGAATTTTTGCTACATATTTTTCAATTTTTTGCACAAATTCCAATTCATCTTTGGCATCTCGCAAATCAACACTTTGCAAGGCAAAAGAGCCATCAGCAAAATGAACGTGGGCGTCATTGAATCCCGGCATTGCGAAATTACCTTGCAGATCAATCACTTCGGTCCTTGAATCGATATATTGCTGAATTTGAGAGGTTGAACCGATAGCAGTTATTTTGTTCCCCGAAATTACAATCGCTTCAAGCCAGGGATTCTGTTTATTAACAGTCCAGATTTTTCCATTAATCAAGGCAAGAGAAGGCAATTCAATTATAAATTTTTTCAAAGGTTTTATCCCAAAAATTCAAAGCTTCAGAAAATTGTAATTATAAAAAAGGGACGAAATTAAAGTTACAATCGTCCCTATTTTTTGTGAATGACTCCCGGTTATTCTTGTTTCCCCTGGATCATTTTCGCTGTGTTGTCAGCAATACGGAATAGAACCAGGACAACTTCGAGATATACTCGAACCAGAATCACACCAATCACAAAGATAACTGGTGAAAGAATTATCATTACGATTCCCCCTAACACACCAGCACTGAAACCATTAACAATAAAACCTAATGCTGTGATAGCGGCGCCCAGAATACCTAAACCATAAAGAATTTTAAGAATTTTAGGTACAATAAATTCAGAAAAAGAAAAATCAAACAGTGTCGTAAAAAAGCCTTGTGGTCCTTCCATGACTCCTCCTGTGGTTAAATTATTTGTTTTTATGCTCAGTTTTAGAATTTATAAAATCCCGAGGATTTTAATAGTGTTTAAATACTCAAAAAGTAAACTGATATTCCGCTAATTACTGCTGGTAATATGAAAATGACTAACAACGCAATTGCAATAACGATCATACCGATAAACCTGAAATCGAACAACTCTTCCTTTACACAAGGAAGCATTTTAGGAAGCCCGATCCAGAATAAATAAAATCCATATATACCGAGAATTGAAAGACCATAGATCGGTGGAATTAAAAAAAAGACACACGCTAACAAAATGGGTGTAAAAGTATAAGTTGTCAATTTTAAAGCTGCCAGGTAATCCTGCTTTGCTTTGAAACTGGGTGCGAAAAAAGTGAGAGCTTTTGCTGATGCCCATATTGCGGCGATTGAAAAGCCAAAAAATAACACTGCCCACAATAGTGCGGTTAAAAAATTCTCCCCGACAAAAAGTGATCCTAAAAGCCCGGCAATAGCAGGAACAGCAGCGATAAATACCAGGAACTTCAGAAAAACTTCCTTTTCAGTCATCGCTTCGGATTCGATATCATCCCATACAGTGGTGGGCTGAAAAAATATTGATTTGATCCTGTTGATAAGTTTTTGCATTTTCACCTCCAGGGAAATAATAACTAATTTATTTTTAACAGACAACATTTTTTATATTTTTTCCCGCTCCCACAAGGACATGGATCATTTCTGCCAATCTGAACCGTTTGGATGGGTAATGCCGGTTGAAAATGTTGTCGACGGTAATTCAAATAAAGCCGGCGAATTGTTTTATGTCTATCGCCAAACATTGTTTGTATATCATATTTCTTTTTTAATGCATTCATTAATTGCTCAGGCGCGATAGACATTTGGATTTGTTGTTCCAGATGCCATTTATTGCTTTTAAAATTGTAGATAATAGATGTTTCTGCGGTAGTCTTAGTCATAAAAGGGAATATGGATTGCTCTTCATTAAAAGGCGTGAAGCATAAATGGATATCCGTGCAAGGACACTTCGGAAACACACAATACAGGTCATCAACAACAAAATTTTTTCCGCTAACCTCGAAGACCATATACCGGGCAAAGGGCAGGATTTCGTTAAATGAGATTAGCAGTCCATCCCGTTCAATATCATCTATAGGAAATACGTAATCCAGGTCTTCGAGGTTCGAATTTTCAGTATAATAAAGTTTTTTGTCAAGAAAAAGACTGCTTAATATTTTCCAATCATCATTATCAAAATCTTTAACAAGTGATTTGGCGAGTCGAAAATTGGCAGCCCCTTTCGTTTTCTCGGAAATAGACTTGTTTAACAAATACAGGCTTACCTCTAATGCCGGGATTATCAATTGCCCATTTTTCGATTCAAATTTCAAATCAATGTCAGTACAGGTACAGGTGGGACCCGGGCAAACCTTATAAGATGCCTGGTAAGTTTCGTCAGAGTGTTTGCCGGTTTTAAACGTGTACTGAATTTGTTGTTCGTTTGTTTTAATCAACACTATATCACCTTAAAATATTACAAACTAATTCTTTGTTTTTTTGGGCAAAGAATTTCAAAAATCATTCACCCCAGAGTTCTTCAGATTTAACGTTTTGGCTCACTTGCGGCGGGATAGATTTACACAAAACATGATTAAGCAACCAAAACGTATTGAAAACAAAAATGTTCTAAAGTCCCACAGCCCCCGCCGTCAAGTGGAGCCAATGGTTATGCTATATGGTTTCCTTTGCTGATTCTCTGAAGAATCAAATTACAAATTCCAACAGCTGCATTGTAATCTGATTCATTCACAAAATAGGAATTACTATGCGCTATAGGATTTCTAACTTTTGCAAGTAATAAAAATCGTTCTTTCCATTCTTTCTTTTGATCGCCTAAAATATCTTTAAAATAATTACAGTCTGTCGAAATAAATATATCAAACATATCCATTGGATATGTATAGTCTACAAGATTGGAAGATGCACG
>CBFDBN010000398.1:0-4152 GCA_965603055.1 uncultured bacterium
CGCTAATTATTAATTCGCGAAATTAGAAAAATTAGCGTAATTCGCGGTCAAAAAAAATTTTTGCCCAATTATCAAGAAGTTTACAGTTCAGGTAATCACCAAAATTAGGGTTGAAAAAAAATGAAAATAATCACCCAAATAGCGGACATGCAAATTGAAGCCGATCATTTGCGGCGCAGGGGGAAAAAGATCGGGCTGGTTCCAACGATGGGATTTTTGCACGAAGGGCATTTGAGTTTGATTCGAGAGGCGAAAAAAAACAGCGATGTGTTGGTGATGAGCATTTTTGTAAATCCTACCCAGTTTGGTCCCCATGAAGATTTTCAAGATTATCCCCGTGACTTTAACCGTGATGCTGAACTGGCAAAATCAGTTGGGTGTGATATTATCTTTTATCCTGACGTTATCGAGATTTATCCAGATCATTATTTAACTTATGTTTCTGTTGAGAAAATAACGAAGGTTTTATGTGGCGTTTCTCGTCCAACTCATTTCCGAGGTGTGACAACCATTGTTGCAAAATTATTTAATATTGTTAAACCACACATTGCTGTTTTCGGACAGAAAGATGCCCAACAGGCAATCGTGATTAAACGAATGGCTGCTGACTTGAATTTTGATGTCGAAATTATCATCGCTCCAATTATTCGTGAAGATGATGGGCTTGCCATGAGTTCAAGAAACACTTACCTGACGCCAGGACAACGTAAACAGGCAGTCGTGCTTTATGAATCGCTAATGGCAGCAAAAAAAACGATCGAAGCCGGGGAAAGAAATGCAAAATCGATTATAAACCGAATGAAAGAAATGATCGAACAACAGCCAGACACTATGATCGATTATATTGAAATTGTTAATACAACAAATCTTGATCTGTTAACAAATCTGAATGGCGAGGTATTGATTGCCCTGGCGGTAACAATTGGCAAGCCCCGGCTAATTGATAATATTATTATTAGCGTTTCAGGGATGAGATAAAATTGATTTTCCATACTCGAATTCGTTTGAAAATAAAAGCAATGATTATGGGGATCAGCACCAGGGACAGCAGCATGATAAATAAATAACGATTGTGGATCTGGCAGGAGTCGCCCAATAAGGCTAATAAATAATAGCGCAGGTACTTACCGATAAACATCGCCAACAAGTATTTTGGCATGAAATAGCGAGTAAGGATTGCAGTAAAACGAAACGGATCAAGTGGGAGTGGGGAGAAGCCGGTAAATACTATGCAGGGAAATGCGGCACGATTAAAAATATGGGCAAGACGCTGGAAATATTTGTTTGCTTCGATCTTTTGTTGTAATTCAGACCGTGAAAACAACCAGGTAATAAAATAGTATTCAAAAAATGCGGCAATACTATTGCCCAATGCGCCTAAAAAAGCAATGAGCCAGGGATTGAAAATTTTTCCCATGCCGATCACATAAGGCGGGGTTGGCAAGGGAAGGATTGAACACGCCGCGCTCATATATACGAAATAGCCAACTAATTTGCTGTAATGGCTGCCTTTCAAAAAAAGATACCCGACTATAATCATCAGGATGAAACCGATGACGCGGAGAAGGATTAATACTTTTTTTCTTGATAACCTGTTGCTATAACTATTCTCTGCTGACAATCTCATGTACAGGCTTTCTTTTACGAGCTACTGCATTAGCAGCTATTTTTAAGATCGAAACACGATTTAAACTAGCCCAATTGATGCTATTTACTAACTTCGTGTCAGGCTCGAAATCAATAGGCGTTATGCAGGACAATAAAGGCAAACACATCGTGTTGAGCACTTTTTTATCTTAACGCCAACATCTTTTTTATCTCCACAAAATCGCTCCCGGATTGCAATTTGTAGAAATAAATCCCGCTTACCAGCTTGCTCGCATCAAAATTGACAGCATATCTCCCAGGCTTTTGACGTTCATTGACCAAAGTCAGAATTTCCCTTCCTAACATATCGTAAATTGTTAAAACCACAATAGATGATCGAGGCAATTCATAACGAATGGTCGTTGTTGGATTAAAGGGATTGGGATAGTTTTGTTTAAGAACAAAGTTATCCGGTCTGTGCTCCGCCAAATCACTAATTGATGTGGGCAGATTCACTGTGACATTTACCAGGATACTATCGGATGCGCCATCAGGATCGGTTACTTTAAACTGGACATTGGTTGTACCAGACCAATTAAGCGCTATGAAGGTAGCAATCCGGTTTTCAAGAATGAGTTTTAAATTTGTATCTGAACTGGTAATCTGCCATAACATTGAAGCTGACAGATGGTCTTGATCGACAACACAGCTATCAAGATTAATGATGTATGAATGAATATTTTCAAAAGAAAAATCAGAGAGGTTGATAATTTGTGGTGGATCATTTATTGGAATAACAATAACAGCTACCTTTAAAGTATCGGTCAATTCTCCATCCGATGCAATGATCATAAATGAAGTATCTTTTGCTCCTTCCCGGGGAATACCGAAAATTGTAGAGTCGGCTGTAGTAAGCCAAGTTGGGTGGTCTTGAAAAGTGTATGTAACAACTGAGTCTTCTGGGTCGATAGCCTTTGCAGTGTAGATAAAAAATGAGTCCTCATAAGCTGTAGCTAATTCCGCAGAGACGAGTTGCGGCGGTTGAGGGCGATAGCCTAAAATACGAATTTCATCGATCCAATATTCCGTATTATAATCCCCCGCTTCACGAAATAATAAACAAGCAATAGATTTATCATCAGCACCTAAGAAACGTAATGGAATGATGACATGGCTCCAATCCGGTGGATTATTTTTGCCATCTTCAATGAAACGTGCAACTTTGATAAATCGCAATTCATTATCATGTTCATCTATTAGAAATATTTCCAGGCACGATTCGCATGAAAGCCCGAAAGCATAAAAGTCCAGGATATCCATTTTTTGAAATTTAATCAATGGTGTAATTTTTAAGCGGAATACACCCCCAGGTTGGAAATTTAAATATATTGAATTTGCACCGTAGTAAACTGTATCATTTGCTGATAAATCAAATGTACAATCCATTGACCACCATTCTTGCCATTCAGGATTCAATGTATCACGGTATATATAATTAATCCAATTTGTATCAGGGAGTGAAGGAATCAATGGTTCACGGGGGGGGCACCATACCAGGAACGTAATATATCTTCAGCAGGTTTATCATAAGGGATAAAATCCTTGCTGCATGGGCCTCCTTCAAAAGGATCCTTACCCCATGCCCACCAAAAGAAGCCTGCCAACCAGGATTGGTTATAAATACTTTCGAAAGTTGCTTGATAACAATCTGCTTGTTCTTGCAGGTCAATATCAGCTTCAGAAGAATATTCCCATGGATGTTTATTTGTACCATCAGCGCTACTGAATCCAATCTCAGTGAAAATAATTTGCTTCGTCCAAAGAGTACTGAGATTGGAAAATTGGTTCACATACGGTATCCAGGCAGCTTTTAATTTTTCCACAGTTGGATCATTTTTGTCCGTCAACCGATAATATACATCCACACCAATACAATCGACAGCATCCCACCAGGTAATATTCATTTCATCGCCAATGTTACTCGCATAAGAGATGGTGCCATAGTAAATATTTCGTATTCCAGCGATAACCTCTCTCCAATTATTTTCTCTGTGACTGGTACCAGAAAGTTCTGTACCTATACAAAATTGACCCGCGCCATGAGTTTCTGCTAATTCAGCATAATGGAAGATGAAATTTTGATAGGAAGAAAACCAGGAATTCTATTCCGATAAAAATATATAAAAATGTGTACTCAAATAGTGGTCTTACAATAAACTCTCCAACGAACGAGTTGCCTCTGCTACGGCGATGATATTTTTGCTTATGCTTAGGGCGATCAGTTTTTTCCTTCGACTTATCCTGCTGCTTTTTCTCCAAAGCCTTTTCAAACTTCTCAATTTTTCCGCTTTTTTCCTTTTTATCCTGGGCGATCAATAGCTCATTAAAAAGAATAGAGAAAAAAATTGCAGCAATCACCATTGTTTTTATTAATATTTTCATTTTAAGCACCTCCATTTAAATTTTTTAATTCGTATAATTAGCGAAATTCGCGGTTAAAAGCTCTCTTCACTGCAAATCCCCAATCTGAATCGAAACTAACAAGCCTGCAAACGATTTCTCAGG
>CBFDBN010000399.1:0-4147 GCA_965603055.1 uncultured bacterium
TAGTTCCATGCGCCGTATTCCAAATTGCCTGGGTCATAATGCCCATGTCCCAGAGGGTGGCGTTGAAGCTCATGAAGCGGTTGACTGCCCAGGTGCCGATGATGAGGGTGTAGGTTGCGACCATGCCCGTTAAAATGAATGGTGAAATCCCGGCAATATCTGCAATTTTATGTTTTTTGATTTTCATTTTCAAAAACTTTCTATACCGTTCTAAAAAAGGACGAGCAACAATATGAGGTAATATTGTAATCCTTTCAAAGGTTGCAACCTTTGAAAAATTTTTTTTTGAAGAATGAAGGTAATGAATTTGTGGGTGAGAGTCAATTGAAAATATTGTAATGAATTACATCATTAATTCAAAAATATTATTTTTTTGAAGAGATTTTTTTCAGCGTTCTCTGCGAACTCTGCGGTTCATTTATCTATTTCCGATGCACAAACTCAACCCCATAATGATCAACCAGACGGTTGTAAGCCTCTGCCGCGGCGCCATTGCCCCAATCGTAAATGGTGAAACTGCCCATGCCGATCCCTTCAGGGCTGGTGACGCCAATATGGGCGTAATTTTCCATGGTAAAACCGTAGTCCTCGGATCTGAAGAAAATATGTTTTTTCTCCCACTGAACTTTGGTTTTGGGATTTTCCGGGCAGTACATCATCACAAAAGCAGACCGTAGCGCAGCCAGACCTCGCTGGATGTATTCCTCAATGCCAAGCTCATCCCCGTATTTAATGATGATTTCGGCAAACAGACTCTCGCGGGAATCCAGCCACTCGCCATCGCAATTCATCACGCCAAAGCCACCCAACACATTGACATACATATACGGTGGCTGCCACGAAGCCTGTGCCATTAATAATTCATCCAGTACCCGCTGACCGAGCTTTAGAAATATTTTATTGCCAGTGGCTTTATAGCATTCAAACAGCGCCTCAGTCGTCCAGAAAATGGAAAAGGTGTTTTGTTTGTACATGTTATTCCTGGCAACCTTGTTCCCAACGAGATGATCCTTGCCATAACCACAGCATGACCAATAGGTCTCAAAGTCTTCCCATCTACCAGTGGGAATGATTTCATTTATAACCGCGTCCATCGCATTCAGAGCAGCTTGCTGATATTTTTGTTCATTAATAAGTTGTGCAAGTTTCAATAAAAAGGTAACGGACATCGAAGTTTCTGGGGAATCGTCCAAAATCCCTATTGGTTTCAACGATTCGTTATCCAACCAACCAGGAAAGAAGCCTTTTTCGTCTTGAAGCTTGAGCAAGCTTTCGGCATATTTAGTCGCATAATTCAGTAATCGCTCATCTTTTTCCAACTCATCATACCAGCGAAGCATTAGCAGCGCTGTCCAGCTCATATCCAGAATGTGAAGCGGCGCCAGTTTCGGATCACGGGTGATTGGATTTCGATTGGAATTGCCCCAGAATGCTGTCTCCCATCCTTTTGAGCGATTGTATTTTTTGCCATCAATTTCGATAAACTCCATTTCAGTGGCGATAACCGAGGGGAAAAATCCCTGTTTCATTGGCGACAGCAGTACTAATTCTTTGGTCATCAGTGCATTGTTCATCAAATCATCGTCTTGAATTCGGCGAGCATAGCGATATAATCCTGACGCAGATCGCAAAGAACTGAACCACGCCTGGTTCCAGATCGACCGAAATTCTCGCTCGTTAATCGGTCCCGGGTAATTGGGACTCTGTGTTACGTTTACAATGAAAACCGGCGCGCCAACTTTCTTGCCCTTAAACTCAAATTCCTGCCATACATTTTCCTTCCAGGTGTTGAATGCCCAGTTGTAGGTGTGTTTAATGTATGGCTCAAGATCGCCAGTAAGCGGCTGCCCGGATTGGCACAACGGTTTTCCCCACTTTTCCCAGAGAAATGCTAATGGCTTCCGCCAGGGATTTTCAATATCTTTTTTATCTTGAGAAATAAAAAGATAAAAACCGATTTCAATTTTGCCAGTGGGATAAGATGCGCCAGCCTTTCGGACATACAGCACATGCTCTTTCACTTCATATTCACTCATTCCGATAGTCATCTGATTTCGCCGGGCGTCCAGATCCATGTACCATCGGGATGGAGTGCCCTGTTTCATGATATCGAGGTCTGGAATTAACGTGAGCAATTTTTCCTCTGATGAAACGATCAGAGCCGGGGAACGGAAGCTATGTTGATCGATAATGTGTTCATCAGTCGGTGTTAAATGTGGCGCCCAGTGGAAAGTCGGGGTGAAAGCCGGGGTGATGGTTAGCTGCCAATCGTCCTGGTTGATGGTATCTTTTACCTCGAAGGTCAATTTTATTTGATAGCTGGTTTTATCGTGTTTGTTGATCGCTATAACAGGTTCAATATCTCCAAGCTTGTCAAACTTGATTTTTTCAATGAAAGACGATAGCGCCATTGGGATGGAAAAATTTACTTTGTCTTTTTTAGTAGAAGTATAACTTTTATTGTTGAAAATTAGCAGGCAGAAAAATAGAATAATGATAGACGGAAAAATTGATCCTGGCATAGAGACCTCCATTTTGCAAAGTGACCATCATCTGCCAGATGACGGTCACTTTAGGTTCAAACACCTTATTTTTCCAGAAACCGCTCTTTAAAGGTCGGCTTGTTGCCAGCCATTTTGATAAAAATATCCAGCGGTACCACTGTAAACTCATCTCCCAGTTTATTCAGAATGTCTTTCACCCGCTTCACATCGCTCGATTCCCTGACATGAATGAGCAAGAAATACGGTCTCTCTTGATTGATTGTTGCCAATTCTTTCAGATCGGCTACGGCATCGTCTTCGGGACGGGTAGGGGAGAGGTAATAGTCGTAAGAAATAAGCGGCCGGCCATCGCGACAGGTGAAGGAAAAAGCAGGCGCGTAGCCATTCAAAAATCCGATGGCATCTGGCATACCCTTGAAGTAGGCGTCCACAACTTCTTTAGTCAGTTCTGTATTCCCTTCGACCGTCGCGCCTTCGGAATAATCCATAATTTCAAACACCCGCAGATCGAGTTGGTTCATCAGGTCATAAGCTCGTTCGATAAGTCCCGGCAATAATTTTGGAGGAACAGCCTTGGGATACATATAGCCCGGTCCGGAAAGGCAGCCGATGAAATAATCATTTGGCGTTGCCATGGTATAAAAATATTCCAGCAATCCCGGGGCAAGCCAGAAATAGTTCATGATCACTTCCCAGGCATAGGGAATTTCGCCTCTACCGGGTCGCAGCCAGGAACCGATCCCCAATCCATCGGTCTGGACACAGGCGATGTACACTTTTTTCCCTGGGATATATTCCTTGCCCGCTTCGATGTGATGATTGTTTTTCATTTTGAAGCCATGAGAAAAAGGGATTTGATGGTTGAAGCTAAAATTGGGCAAAGTATGTAAGCCTTCGACAGTGTGGCCATAATTCGATGTTAATTTTACGTGATCCCGCTCTTTATCTTTGGCGTAAGAATGCCAGCCCATCACAATCGAGCCAGGTTTCATCTCGCTGAGAATTTTACTGGCAAGGGCGTATTCCAGCGTGTCGGATTTTTTGGTAGAAAGGTCTTGAAAAAATACCTGTTTGTAGATGCCCCAATCTGCTACGCCGGGTTTCATCACTCTGCCGGCATCGCCGCCCATCCACACGATGAATTCTTTGTTACAGCGATCCCAGTATTGATCGTAAGCCCAGGTGTAAATTTCAGCATCGGTCTGACCAGCAAACTTCCCCCGAAAATCTTCGATCATTTTAAGACCAGCCTTATCCACCATCGGTATTTGATCTTCGCTAACGACGACAGCTCTTTCCAGTCCAGCCACTGTAAATGCCACGATCAGCGAAGTGCGGACATTTTTATCCCACACCACATAGCCATTGATCACTCCTTTGAATTTGTCCAGCGTCTGTTCCATGGAATTCAATTGTTGAAAGGTATAATTTCGATTGTTTTTGTAGTAATCAAAAACGGAAGCAGTATAGGTGAAAGGCCAGCTTTTTGGATAGATGAAGTATAAATTTGGAGCGCTAACATTGGCGACGCCCTGCAGACTGATCAGAAAAGCATTCTTATCAAGATCACCCAGCACTTCCCATTCATTTTCGATATACATGAAGTAGGCGTTTTTGGTGCCGGCTCTTTTGAGCACATATTT
>CBFDBN010000400.1:0-4145 GCA_965603055.1 uncultured bacterium
TTCAATTCCTGAACCGACCAATCCTGTGTCGTTATAAAATGCTTGCCTTTGAGTTTCGTGTGCATTTAAATCTCCTGATTTGTATTTAATGAAGTGGAGTTTTGGAGTAGTGGAATATTGGAGTAATGGAGTGTTGGAGTATTGGTGTAGTGTTAGATTTGGTTCGAACATCCCCCCTTTGAAGGGGGATTTAGGGGGATGTTCCGACTAACTAAAACAACATCTTTTGCCTTATCCGTTTATTTGGGGCAACAGTACTCCATTAATCCAACTCTCCACCAATCCGTCATTCCAGCATTCCAATTTCCTTGCTCAACAGAAACGGAAACAATGCATAAAACTTTGTCGCTTTCAACAAATCCTCCAGCACCAATTCTTCTTTTGATGAATGCGAAAGCTCCTCTTTGCCAGGCGCAAAGCCAATGGTCGGGATATCGAAGTGACCTGCCGTAGCGACGCCGTTGGTGGAGAAGCTCCAAAAGCCGCTCGTTGCTGGTTTGCTGAGGATCATTTCCGCTGTATTCAAACCTGCCTGGGTAAGTGGGTGATCTTGTTCCAAAATCCAGGTCGGAAAATAGGATTCTTGTTTGTATTTCGTCCCCTTCCAGCTAACGCCTTCATAAGACGGCACCCAGACATTCTCCTCGAGCTTATGTTGGTCGAGAATACCCTTCAGCTCATTGATCACACTGTTGCGATTATCATCGACAGTCAATCGTCGATCAATATGAATTTCGCAATAATCAGGCACCGAACAAAGCGATGGCGCTCGGGAGATAACCTGGCTGACGGTAATCGAGCCTTTGCCCAGTGGTTCGACAGCAGGAAGATGATGATTCAGTTCCTCGATCTCCTGAATAATGGGCATCATTTTGTATATGGCATTGTCACCCTGCTCATTATGGGCACCGTGGGCAGATTTTCCCGTCACGCCAATTTTCACTTCCATCCTGCCTCGCTGTCCCCGATAGACTTGCAAATCAGTCGGCTCGCCCAGCAGCACATAATCTGGTTTGATCCCTTCATTTTCGATCAAATGAAATAACGGATAACCATCGACATCTTCTTCAAGCACCGATCCGACCACATACAGCGTGAAAGGTAATTCACTATTTTTAAATTGCTGCTTAATAACTCTGGCAGCCATCAAAAATCCCGCCATCGCAGGTTTTTCGTCCACTGCACCGCGACCGTAGATTTTGCCATCGACAATTTTTCCATCAAACGGCGGGTATTGCCAGTTGTCAGCGTTCGTTACCTTCACGGTATCAATATGAGCATCGTAAAGAATTTTGACTTTGCCTGATCCAATTTTTCCAACCACATTTCCCAATCCATCGATAAGCGCTTCATCAAAACCAAATTCTTGCATTTTATGAACGATAAATTCTACAATTTCTTGCTCCTCACCGCTGTAGCTTCGAATCTGGATCAGGCGCTGCAGCAATTGATAAAGCTCTTCTTTTGCGCTTAGAATGCTGGTGAGAATTTGATTTTCGTTTGGATTTGAACTCATAATGTAATTTCCTACTTTTTTTAAATTCTCACCGCAAAGCCGCTGAGGCGCAAAGAAAAAATGATAATAATCTTTGCGTCTTTGCGACTCTGCGGTTTATAATTTTTTTAATGTTCAGTCATTGTTAAGGCTGATTTTGGGCACAAAGAAACACACAACCCACAACTCACACATCTTGATTTATCCAGCATAAAAACCTGGTTCTCAAATCTAATCGCATGATGAATACACGATCGAACACATCGATCACAAAAATTACATTTTCCAATCTGAATCGAAGGATATAATTGGGTGCCTTCATTTAAGAAATAAATTTTTCGAGCCTGTTGATGATGAAAAGCGCCTTTGAGTGATTCAATATCCTCATAACCATGTTCATCCATCCATTCCGATAATTGCTGAGCCAAATCGCCATAAACCTGCTGTCCTTTTAAAATCGCCAAAGAGCAAATCTGTACCGCCGAAGTCCCAGCCATCAGGTATTTGATAATGTCATTAACCGAGCTGATACCGCCAACCCCGATCACTGGTTTTTCGGACAGCGTATAAATCGATGCAACAAAATGAAGTCCAATTGGTAGAATGGCTCTGCCAGACAGCCAGCCTCTGCCATCTTCGCTCCCCAGGTAAGGCTGTAGCGTCTCGATGTCAAAATCCAGCGCTGGTCCTACGCTATTAATGGCAACATAGCCATCAACAATCTCATCCAATGCTTGAACCACTGGTTTTAAATCTCTAAATGATGGACTTAATTTGGCAAACACTGGAACATTAACCTGATTTTTTAAAGCAGATGCGGTTCGTTGTAAATTATCAATGTCTTTCCCGACATAATGAATAGAAAATTCTATTGCGTCTGCCAGCCCATTTCTATCTAATTCTTTTCCTAAAATTTCCAGATCTTTCGGTGAATATCCCAGCGACGCAATCACAGGCAGTCCCAATGATCTAACCTGGGGTAGCTCCTTCTCAATAAAATCCTGACAGTCAATCTCCGACCACAGTTCTGCATTTAAGAGACTCCCCGAGAAAGGTGAAGAAATGTTGGGAATCGGCACCCTGGCAGGTTGAACGCTGATCGTTTTCGTTACTAATCCACCAGCGCCGCCTTTTGCTGCCTGACTCAGCATGTCTGCATTAGCTGAAGTTGGACCTGCTGCGGTCCAAATTGGATTGGGAAATTGGATGCCACAGATTTTGGTTCGTAAATTTGTCATTTATTTTTAATCTACCAATGAAAGATAAAAAATGATGAAATTGATACCCAGTTTTTCACCGCGGAAACACAAAGACGCAGAGATTTCTCCCCTGCGTCTCAGTATTTTTTGCGATGAAAAGATTTTTCGATCCCTTATTTCTTCAAGATCGCCGAGTTTTTCCAGATCGACCGCCCGATCATAGTCGCCAGGACACTATCAGGCAAGTTTAAATCTCACCGATTTCCATTTTCAATACTCGTTCAATTTCTTCAATAAATTTTTCAGCATTATTCAGTTGTTTTTGTGCTTCGTCAAGCGTAACCAGCACATAATCCCCATAATCACTCCGCTCCCGTGAGTACCGTGCTTTTCTCAGCATTCGTCCGAACTACGCATCAACAAGATTTGTTTTCACAAAATGCTGGTTGAACAAGGAAATGACCCCTGAATGTTTGCTGCTATCTAATTCTTTTAAAGCTAACAGCGCTCGAACCGCTGAAAACATGGCATAATAAGATCGTGAAAGGGAATCTTTGAAATGTTTTTCTTGCAGCAGGATTTTGGCTGACGCTAACTTTTCTTTGGCGTCAGTTAAGCGATATCTGGCAAGATCAATTTGACTGCTTTTTATCATAAAGCGATACTTTCATTTTGAATGCTTTTTATAAACGGTGTATTTAATCGGTGATTTTGCTCATACTCAAATTCTGAAAATATTATTAACGAAATATTGGGATCATATTTTAAATCAATATCAAGATGAATAGCAGCAATTTTGTCCAGAATAGCATCGGTGCGATCTTTCACGATCAATAAAATGTCAACATCCGAATCAGCGGTAAAATTACCTTTTGCTTTGGATCCAAACAGCTTGAGTTGAACCAATTGATCCGCTAATTCTTGTTTCAGGCGAGTCATGAGCAACTTGACTGCATTTGTTTCTTTTGCTGTTAGATAGCTATACTTTTTCATTGTTAAAAAATGATACGTTATTGGAGTTTCGTTTTAGCAAATATGAGCAAATTGCTTTTATATTTCAAGGGAAATTTAAGCATTTATTTTATCTTTAATTCATTTATCCCACACTTTTCCCAATCGCCTCAATAATCTGCTTATACCCCGTACAACGACAGAGATTCCCAGCGATGGCTTCTTTAATTTCATCCTCAGTCGGTTCAGGATTTTCCAATAACAACGCATAAGCCGACATCAACATGCCAGGGGTACAAAATCCGCATTGAACCGCGCCATGTTTGATAAAACTTTCCTGCAGCGGATGAAGCGATCCATTTTTTGCCAATCCTTCGACTGTCACAATTTCAGCGCCTTCGACCTGTCCTGCCAGGATTAAACAGGAATTCACTGCTTTCTGATTCAATAATACGGTACACGCCCCGCATTCGCCGATGCCGCAGCCCTCTTTTGTGCCT
>CBFDBN010000401.1:0-4142 GCA_965603055.1 uncultured bacterium
CGGGTTCTTTTTAGACCCTCCATCATTCCCTGGGTATATTTTAAACCATTATTCAAGCCTTTGATCCGGGAAGCATATTTAATCTGTAATTCACGATCATCACCAGCAAGATCCTCTAAGGCTTTAATAAAGGTTTCACTGAAATCGATTTGCGCAGGATAGATTTCATTCTGCCAAACATCTACCGAATAGGACGAGCGATAGCGAAGGGTATTGCCAGGATAACCGATGACCATCGTGAAGTCATCCTTATTAATTCCATCTAACGAGATTTTTAAATATTTTTTTGGTTTGTAGGGGACGTTCTGATCGGAATAATCGGCTGGTTTTCCATCCGGACCAACGTAAGCTCTCATGAACGAAAAATCCCCGGTATGGCGTGGCCACATCCAGTTGTCAATATCGCCGCCATACTCGCCCACTGAACGGGACGGCGCATACACTAAACGAACATCCTTAATTACAAAATAGGTGAATAAATAGTATTTTGTGCCACTTAACATATTGGCAACATTGGCTCGAATATTATCATCCTTTTCAGCTTTTTCAACCAGGACTCGACTATTTTTTTCGATCAAATCGTTCCGTTCACTATAAGACATTTTATCGGTAACGCCTTTCATAACTTTTTTGGTTACCTCTTCAAAACCGATGCAAATACGTGCCGTGTAACCTTTTGCTGGAATTTCTTCTGACATCGTTTTTGCCAGGAAGCCGTTTCTAATGAAATCCTGTTCCGCGCTACTCTGTCGCTGAATTGCGCCGTAAGCCACATGATGATTGGTGAGAATTAGACCATTCGATGAAACAAAAGAACCAGTTCCACCGCCAAGCTGAACGACAGCATCCGACAGGCTAACTCCTTTGGGATTATAAATGTCTTCTGGTGATAAATTTAAACCACGGGCTTTCATTTCAGCCCAGGGCAGTTGATTCAACGCATCCAGCGTCCACATGCCCTCGTCAGCAAAGTTAATGGTAACAAGTGTAAGAATAAGAATTAAAAATAGGGGAATAATTTTTTTAAACATAATTTCTCGCCTCCTGTTTGTATGATGAGTTGTTGGTTGTGAATTTTTTAATCTAATAAAGTTTAGCAGGATTTTAATGTAATTATTACGTTATAATCAGTTTAATGTTGCATTTAATTTTTTTTAAAAGTAAAAAAAGTAAAAATCCTATTTTAAATCAAAAGTTCTTACCCACTCATTCACCTAAAAATCCCGCTTATGACAATTTTGAATATTTAAATAAGATTTTTGAGTACACATGCTATGGAAATAATTTCTTAATGATTTCATCACACTTAGCAATTGAATCATAAAATATTTAAACCGATTTGGTTTTCGGTTCGCGATGCTTCGACATTAACTATTGCCGAAACATTTTTCAATATCAAAATTCAAATACGATTTACCATTACGTATCTCAATTATCTAAATATAAAGGAATCATTTTATGCAAAAAAAATTATCAAACCAATGGATTCTCATTATCGCTTTAGCTCTTTTAAAATTAATTATCCATTTTTTAACAAATACCAACTATGAGCTACATCGAGATGCTTTTCTTTATTTAGCGTTAGGCGATCACCTGGATTGGGGATTCATGTCCGTCCCCCCAACAATAGCTGTGCTCGGGAATATCACTAGATTCTTTTTTGGCGATTCGGTCTTTTCAATTCGCCTTTTTCCGGCTTTAATTGGCGCTACATCGGTAGTGATGATTGGATTAATCATTCGAAATTTAGGCGGAAAAACCTGGGCTATCTTACTTGGGTGTTCGGCATTTATTTTATCGCCAGCTTTTTTAAGAAGCAATACCCTGTTTCAGCCAGTGTCATTCAATCAATTTTATTGGCTGCTGACGACTTATTTTATTATAAAATTGGTGCAAACCAAAAACCCCAAATTCTGGCTACACCTGGGAATCGTTTGGGGATTGGCATTTTTAAACAAATATTCCATTGTTTTTCTTGCAGTTGCTTTTATCATCGCTTTGTTATTGACTAAAGATCGGAAGCTGTTTGCTTCAAAATATTTTCTGTATGCCAGCCTGATTGGATTAGTGATTATTCTTCCCAACCTGATCTGGCAATACAACCATAATTTCCCGGTGGTAAACCACATGACTGAGCTTCGGGCAAGTCAACTGGTTCATGTCCAAATTATTGATTTTTTAACAGCGCAATTGCTGATGAATTTTTCGAACCTGGTAGTATGGCTGTTTGGATTGGTATTGCTACTGTTTCTCAAAGATGGCAAGCCTTATCGGACTATTGGTTATACCTATCTGGTACTGCTAATTATTTTCATCGTGTTGCAAGGCAAAGCCTATTATGCGCTGGGCATTTACCCTGCCTTATTTGCTGCTGGTGGATTTGCGATTGAAAAATATTTAAAAGGCAAATGGCGAAATTTGAAACCAGTGATTCTGGCGCTTATGATTTTAACGCTGCTTCCATTATTGCCATACAGCTTGCCTGTCTATCCACTGGAAAAAATGATCGAATTTGGCGAGCAGTCAAAGAAATTTGGCGGTGAAGGCGCCCTGCGCTGGGAAGACGGACGCATTCACAGCCTGCCCCAGGATTATGCCGATATGGTAGGCTGGAAAGAGTTAGCTGATATCGTCATTCAAACCTACCAAAGTTTGCCTGATTCTGAGCAAGCCGACTGTGCCATTTACGGTGAAAATTATGGGGAAGCCGGGGCGATCAAATTTCATAGCAAGAAGTATGACTTGCCTGAGCCAGTAAGCTTCAGCGGTAGTTTTTTGTTTTGGGCGCAGGATTGTTTCGACAAGAAAATATTGATTTATGTGAACGACGATACCAATGATGTCGCTTATTATTTTACGAGGGTAGAAAAAATTGGTGAGATAACCAATCCGTATGCCAGGGAAAGCGGAATGCCGGTGTGGCTGTGTAAAAATCCGAGAAATGGTTTTGAACAATTTTATGCAGAGAAGGTGAAAAGTCTGAAAGATCAATTTCGAAGAAGTCCTAAATAAGATTAATTTCTAATTATTTTTGTTGAATTAAAAATATAATTATCATAAATTAGCACCACGGGAAAACAAGGAATCAATATTCTTATGACAATCCGATTGTTCAATAAAAGATACCTGTTGCCAGGATTAATCCTTCTGCTATTTATTACTGTAATGGCGGCGCTGAATTTCATTCGTTTTGTTACTAACCGATTAGCTGAGGGCGAACCGCCTCATTACAAATTTTTCCTCGTTATGGAGACAACAGGGGCGTATACTGTTCTGATTTTATTACCGTTTGCAATTTGGTTTATCAAGAAATTTCCGATAACGAGGCAAACTTTGTTAATCCGTATTCCGCTTCATTTATTGGCGTCCACGGTTTTTGGCTTTTCACATACCCTGCTCATGTATTTCAGTCGTGTTGCTATTTTTTCGATTGCTGGCTGGGGCAGCTATGATTATGGAAAATTCATCTATAAAATCCCCATGGAATATACTCACCAATTTTTTACGTATTCATTGATTTACGGGATTGTGGTGTTCATAAAATATTTACGAGAAAGCCAGGAACAAAAAGTTCGGGCATCACAATTAGAACAACAATTAACCAAAGCCAGGTTACAGGCACTTCAAATGCAGCTCCATCCCCATTTTTTATTCAATACGCTCAACATGATCTCATCGACCATGTATGACGATGTAAAATCCGCCGATAAAATGATCGCCAACCTCAGCGACCTGTTGCGTATCACTTTGGACAGCAAGGGCGCTGAGGAACACCGACTTGAAAAAGAGCTGGAAATCTTGAACCTGTATATTGAAATCATGAAAGCTCGTTTTCAGAATAAATTGGTCTTCATAACTGAAATTCAGGAATTAACAACAGAAGCACTGGTGCCAGGTTTTATTTTGCAACCGCTGGTGGAGAATTCGATTAAATATGGAATGAAAACTTTGAAAAGAGCCGAGATCAGTATCGTATCTCGAAAGGAGAACGAGACTCTGAAATTAATCATCGAGGATAACGGACCAGGTATCTCAGATGAAATGGAAAGTCTTTTTAAAAGTGGAGTGGGATTATCAAATACTGTGGAACGGTTGGAACAGCTTTATGAAAACAATTATCAATTTCATTTACAAAATCGGGA
>CBFDBN010000402.1:0-4099 GCA_965603055.1 uncultured bacterium
CCTGCAAACATATTCAGTTTTAAAATTAAACTCAATCTTGAAAGATTTTTGGATGTTGGATTGCGCCACATTGAAAACAACACATAACCAACTGTCAAATCAACAATAATAATAACAGTTGCTAAATAATATATCCCAAATATTTTAAAAAGATAGGGCATCATTGTTAAAACAATCAAAAAAAGGTAAATCCCGGTTGCAGCATGTAATGCAACTTTCTCTCCATATTCAATCGGAAGGGTTTTTATCTTATCAGCCCTGTCTCCCTCAATATCCTCAACATCCTTAATGATCTCCCGACCGAAGTGATAGAAAAACGAAAAAGCTGCCGGGATTAGTGCGAAGCTAATTCGGTTTACCGCAACACCCCCATAAATAAACGCCAGCGCTGTCATCAAACTGACCGATATATTGCCCCATAAAACGGTTCGTTTCAATTGATAGCTATACAAAAATAGCAGAACTGCTGAAAAAATACTGATTATAAAAGCCAGCCAGTTAACGAGCCAACCAACAACTATGCCTGCCAAAAACAACACCAAAGAATAAACAAATCCTTGCTTCGGTGTGACAAGCCCGGCTGCAATAGGACGATATGGTTTATTTATTTTATCAATTTCCACGTCATAATAATCGTTGATAACATTTGCCGCGGCTGCTATTAATCCACCAGAAACACTGGCAAGAATCACCTTTAGCAACGGTTGAATAGTACCGGTAATAAATGCCCCGATAAAAATAGACAGCATCCCGATTATGACGTTTAATGGACGGCAGAGAATTATAAAATTTTTTAACCTGGTATTTGTTTGCATAATTCTGGAAAATAACATGATTTTATTTAAAATTCAAGCCATTTTTAAAATAGCAGAATAATTTTTAGCAGAATAATGGTTAACACCCGACTGGGCAATTGTGAAGTTAATAAATAGCATTGCTTTACACGAAATACCCGGGTTGGATCCCTGGGGAAAAATATTTGTTGCGAAGTTATATTACCAGGATTTTATACGAATGAATAGTAAAATCAGGCAGATTTTGGTTCATGCGCCTCACTGGAAAATAATTCAGATTCATGCTCTTTCATCAAATGTTCGATTAAGCTATCTTCATCCTGATTTTCAAAATACCGACCACATAAAATACACTCGCTCACTGCTGGAATTTCATGCATCACTTTTTCACGTATTTCATCGATATCAGTCACTTGTTTGAACCGAACAACTAATCGACTTTCTCGATCGACTTCAGGGCACTTCTCAATATGTTCGATAATTGTGGTAGTTGGGTTGGTCGTATCATGATCAGCCAGAATATAAGTACCACAATAATCACATTGATATATCGCAACTGGCAGGTTGCGATCATATTTTGAACGAATTTCTTCATAACTTAACTTTTTGAAAAAATTTGAGAAATGGGAAACTTTGATATGCTCAACCAGTTCATTTTTATTTTGTGTTTTGAAATCACACTTATCCGCTTTACAGGACATTAATGGGAAGACTACCTCAGCGAGCGGCACCCACTCTTCACTTTTATCATTTAGCCACAATTTCAACACGGGCGGTTCTTTTTGATAGTGATTATTCTTGTAATTTTCAAACGCTTCCAACGGAATAAATATTGATTGATCATAGCCATTACACAAAATTACTTTTCGATTACCATCGGAAAATCCGACTGAAATTTCTTTGTTATGGCACTTTTTTGGCACCCAGGCTCGAATTCCAGAATTTGAATTATCAGCCAGCATGGCAGTGGACAACTCCAATAATTTATCTGAAGCCGATATTCTTTCCATAAGATCTGTTTCACTGGCTAATGCCCACCATACTCGCTGCATATCAATTTTAATCCTGATTTTCCTGCCCGATTGGTCGCAAATATCCCATTCGGTCTGGTCATACGCCGGGTCAGGTGGAATTGTCGCCACAGTAAATTCATTATTATGGACAATGATATCATGCCAATTACCATAATTTTTCACCAGGTCAATGGTACACATCTGGTCGTGATAGAATTTAACATAGCCAGGCTGGTGTCCATCTGGACCAGGAAAAGTCGGTGGTTCAAAAACTTTTACCCGCTTTAATCCCTCCACATATCGAAAATCCATACTTTCGATCAAATCATCATACTGATTATAAATGTTAACCAAAAAATGAGAACTGCTGCTTTTGGCTATTTCCAGGTCGTTGAATAAATTTAAATCTTGCCCAGATTTGCCGGGTTGAGGTGTCAGCAGCCATTCTAATCCATCTTTACATTGTTCGGTTACAACAATGGTACCAATATCATCCCACGAGCTTTGTTGGTCAATAATCGTGGGGAGTTTCTCGCCAAATAAGGGAACGGCACCATCATCAGCATCCATCACCTGGTTACCTTTAAGAAAGAATCGAGATTTCCCGGCATCGATGGCAATCATTGTCCCATCTCTTTTTTTAAAAACAAGGGATTTGTTCTTCTCTGCATCAAAGTTGCAGTAATGACCGACATATCTTTCCAGGCTGGTTAGCTGTGGTGCGAGGATAGAATCACCACTATCTTGTTCAATTCGCTCCCAATCTTCCGGTACGATTACCACGTAATTGCCAGTGGTTGGATAACTAACAAACCTGCCAAAAGTTAAATTTTCATCGATTAATTTAAAAATTAATGAAACATCACTTCTTTTTTTATTGAATTCAATTTGTTTGAAACTTATCTCATTGTTCTCCTGCCATTGAACGAATAAAGAAGAAAGCGATTTTATATTCCAGTATGTATCATTGATCTCATGTTTTTTAAGACGAACATTATTTTGAATGACCCTGATTGTGGAAGAAGTCACCATGTTCCCCGAGAATTTAATGCCAATATTCCATAGCTCATCGATTTTCCAGCAGATAATTTCCGGAATCAATTTTGGCGACTTCTCGCGGCGCTCATCATCAACCTTTTTGTCTTCGCTGGTTTCTTTTACGGCGTTTGTTTCGATGATGCTGTTCGTCTCTGGCTCTTTTTTAACTTGTTCTATCCTGGGAGAGAATTTCGGTGTTTCACGATCTACCTCTTCAGGGGGAACCGGTTTAACCGTTTCGATGGTTGCTTTTACCGGCTGGCTTTGCGTCGACACCATGCGAATCTTCTGTGACTTATCTTCGAGGTACTGTTTTTTTGTCCGACTTTGTTCGGCTTCAGATTTTTGCTTGAAGCTAATATTATCAGCTTTCTGCTTTTCGACTTTTTCAGGCTTAAATTTATCACTTTCGTCAGCTTTCTGGACTATCTCTTTCTGTTTTAAAACCTGTCCCCGCTGCAATTCAAACTCGGATTTCAGTCGTTTCAATTCATAAAATTTGTCAGACAAAAACTTTTCACTCTTTTCAAATTTATGCCTTTCTAACTTAAGCTGTTCTTTTTCAACCTCATGATTGGAGATCGAACTATTTAACTGCTGAACTTTCGCTTTAAAACTCTCTTTTTCCCGTTCAAATTCAATACGCTGCTGGTTCCATTTCGATTCAAAACTTTGAGTCACCTTGTCGATTTTTAATTGCTTCTGTTCTGTTTCAATTTTTTGGCGGGAAAATTCGGATTTTTGCTGTTCGAGCAGCTTCCGATCGTTTTCGATAGTTAAAGCCCGTTCCTCCAGCGTTTGTTGATCAGTTTGCAGCAGATTCCATTGTTTGTCCAATGCAACCTTTTGCTCATCCAATCGCTTTTTTAATTCATTGAGTTGAGCTGCCTCTTTATCGAATTTCCTTTTGCCGGCATTCAGCTTGATTTCCAGAATTTCCAGGCTGCTGGATTTGTTCCTCACTTTTAAAAAATAAAATCCCGTGATACCGAGAAACACTAATTCTACAAAGAATAAAAACATTTGAAAGAATGACATCTTTTCGTCCAGGTATTTGTTAAAAATTTTGTCAGAAACCGGGGGTTTGTGTTTTCGTTTCAGACAGAATTGCTCGACTATATTTACCAACAAAGGGGCGATTTTACCTAAAAATATTGAAAGATTATTAGTTTAAGTCTCCCCGTAATAGTTTGATTTGCAAAAACTGTGCTAATTATTTTTAAGGTTAGAGCCAGGCATGGTATTGACCATCGA
>CBFDBN010000403.1:0-4085 GCA_965603055.1 uncultured bacterium
TTTGATAACGGTTCCAATATCTCCTACTGCTAATATCACCTGTGAGCTAAACATCCAGATGTCATTCAACTCATTTCCCTGGGGAATTGGATTTTGCCAATGCCAATATTCCTGGCTCGTAGCTGTAGTTGCAACAATCATAATTAACAAAAATGCAATATAACATTTTTTCATAAGTCCACCTCTTGATAGGTTAAGTGATATAAGTCGATTTATAAACAGGGGCAGTGCGAGATGCAAATCCAGGGTATTAAATAGCTTGAAATATATTCGTTTGCATTAAGAACACATCTTCGCAAATCGAAGATGCGCCACTTTTTTTTGTATCGGAATTTCAAAGTAGCATCAAAAATGTAAAGAAAAAAACCTTACAAGGAGCAACGGAGTAATCAGATACTCTTCGAGCACAGGGATTCACGGAGTTTTTTTTACAGTTAAAAAACTCCATGTAAACTCCGCTTGCTCTGTTTCTCTTTGTAAGATTTTTTCATACTAATTTTTACAAACGATGAAATTCCGATACAATAAATTAAACAATTGTTTTTAAAATATCAATATATTTTTTAACATTTATGAAAAATGTTTAATTCCTCCCAAAAAGATCGATTTGCGGTTGTTCCGTTGCTTGCAGTTTTAATTTTTTTTGTTTTAATTTCTTGATATCTTCTTTAATCAAAAAAAGCTCCCGTCGGAAAATATTTGGCTTTTGAATTTCGAGTTGCTGAGCGATTTTTAAACCCTGGGTGAACAATTGGTCAGCTTGTACAAATTTATTCGTTTTAAAATAAAAATTACCAAGGCCCCAAAAGCCCCAAAAGTTTTGCGGATCGATTTCAATGGCACAGTTGAAAAGCTGTTTGGCATTTTCAGTGTGTTTCTGTTTTAGAAGTATATGTCCATAATCAAAATAGTTTTTGGCATTCAGTGGATCTTTCAATATTGTGAAAAAGAAAAATCTGTCGCGCTGGTTTTCCCAATATTTTTTCATGCTAATCTTGGCTGCGATCAAGGTAATTAAAAACATATTGTTTAGCAATTGGTTCTCGGTTTTGAGTGTATCAATCGCAAGCAGCAATTGTTCCCTTTGACCTGATTCTTTGACTTTTTTAAGGATTTTTTCAATTCGCTTTATCAGCGTGGGCAATAAAAACGGTAAATCCTTTTCAACACTTTTTAAAATAGCCTGGTATAGCTCCTTTGCCTGGGCTTGCTTGTCGCCATCTGGTATCATCTCAGTTAGGAAATCATTCTTTTGCAAGCCCGATCGGTATATTTGGTAAAGGTAATAAGGCAAATGAACCAGCTCATCGAAATAAAGCTCAATCATCACCTCGCCCCTGAGGATGGACGAGACAATTGCTTCAAACGGTAGAATTTCCTGCTGTTGAATGAGCAGCTTCCAGAAGATGGGCCACTGGCAAATTTGTTTCGTCTTCTGTAAAATTAATGGCTCCTGTGTCAGAATTTCCGGATGGTTTGTTTTTAAGCTATCCAATCCTTCAATTAAGACGGTCAACACGTCGATAAATTTCAAGCCATCTTTAATTGATAGATTAAAAATGATTTCCCAGAGTGGGTTGTCTTCCAATGGCAAACCTAAATCGGTATGGGATTGCAGGAAGACCAGGGCAGTCATTAAAGCATCCTGGTCAGTTCCGCTTCGAGATGTCTTGAGAAGCTCGTTTAATAATTTTTCCTGGGTTATGCGAATGAATTCATCGGTGATATATTTTGACAGGATTTTGGCTCGAATCTCTCGTCGAAATTCAAGGGGTTTTTTTATATTTTCAAATTTTTTTGGATCGTTCTCTACTAATTCCCGAATATCCCGAAGCAGGTCCAATTCATCAAACCTTAAATTTTTCAGTTCTTTTTTGGTTGTCAACAATTCGGAAATATTTTCAGAGTTGATAATAAGACGTTCGAGGCTGGATTTCGGCGTTTTTCGACCTGTTTTTTTTCGTTCAGACAGATCTTCGACAAAACCAAAAGGAGTTGTTGATTGGGATGATTCCGGTTCCGATTTCATAACAGGGTATTCTCTTTTTGCTAATGTTTCAAGAATTGTAAATTTATTACAACTTTAATAGACCTTTTTAAACAAAACCTGTCCTTGCATAAGCGAGTAACTATTCTTAACAAATTGAAATCGTTCTTGTTTAGCAATTGTGATTAATTCTTCAAAAGTCCTGGGGTATATTGGATGTCCCAATATTAGACGCAAACGGGTCCATATTCCAAAAGGTGAAAAAGTAATTACTAAAAATCCATTAATTCTCAAAATATGGTATACTTCCATAATAAACGACTTGATATCTTTCAGGTATTCGCTCAATCCAACAGCTACTGCCAACTCTACTGAATTATTTTTAATCGGCAATTTTAATACATCAGCCTGAATTAAATTCGCCCTGGTGTGTAACTGCTTTGCCAGCTTTAACATCGAGAATGTACTGTCGATACCAAATTGAACATCTGTACTGGCTAAAAATTGAAGTACATTTCCAGTCCCGGTTCCCAGGTCTATAACTTTTTTACCAGTTATATCAATTGAACGAAGAATTAATTCGAGTCTTTTATTTTCTCCTTTAAGAACCAGGTTGAAAGGAAACCTTGAACGTAAATATCGATAAAGTTTTGCCTTCAGATTCCATAATGGATCATTCATATAACAAATAATTATCCCGGGTCTTTTTAAACGGCTCCACTTTCGAGTGCCATGATCCAAAAATTTCTTCGGGAGGTTTTCCCTGGTCTATCGCTTGTGGTGTTTCATCATTACCAAACATTCGCAATGGACTTTGAGGTGACTTCCAGGCAAATTTATCAGGATGTATTGCTTTTATGGCACAAATCAAATGGATGCCAAATTCCACCGAAGGAAAACGTTGTGGTTCTGTGATCGTAAGCAACAATCCGTTACATCGCTGCCCTTCAAATTTAGGATTCATTGCCGCGCCAGGCATATCGACAGGAATGAAAGAAGTTGTGTCGATTTTTATCCCTAGAATCTTCGCTTCGTTAAGTATTTTTGTAATTGTTACCTGATCCAGCCAGGGGGCTCCAATATTTTCAAACGGTTTGTTGGTTCCGCGTCCTTCAGAAATATTGCAGGATTCCAATAATCCCATTCCCGGGTAAAGTAACGCCGTTGTCGGGGATGGCATATTGGGTGAAGGTTTGATCCATTTTAATCCCAGGTCACCGTACCAGTTTTCTCGTTTCCAATTCTTTATTTTGATTACAGTTAATTTTGCTTTCACGCCATCGGTTAACCAGCCTTCTTCATTAAACATCCGCGCCAATTCGCCAACTGTCATTCCATGTCGCAGGGCAATGGGATGAATCCCGACGAACGATTTATATTCCTCTTCCAATACCGGTCCCTCAACAATGGTGCCGGTTATCGGGTTAGGGCGATCCATCACCATAAACGCAATATTATTTTCAGCAGCGGCTTCCATACAGAGGGACATGGTGCTAATATAGGTATAAAATCGGGTGCCAACGTCCTGGATGTCGAAAATTAACACATCAATATCTTGAAGCATTTCAGGGATCGGCTTCCTTGTCTGACCGTAAATGCTCAAGATTGGCACACCAGTTTTTGTATCTTTTTGATTGTCGATTTGATAGCCCCCCTCCATATCGCCGCGAATACCATGTTCTGGCGCAAATATGGCGACCAATTCTACTGCCGGGGCTTGATAAAGCAAATCAATAATGTGCGTCCCTTTAGAATCGACACCAGTTTGATTGGTGATCACACCGACTCGCTTGCCCTTCAACAAATCTAATTTGCTTTTCATCAAAACATCCAGCCCAAATTTGACTGATGGTTCTGAGGATTGAGAGTGACACCCGAGAAGAATAAAGACAAGGAATTGAATCCACATTATTTTTCTAATCAACAACTACCCTCCTGATTGATCAGTATCGAAAATCGCCTTAAACCGTAGGGTATGGCGCGTAGAGCGTTGCGCGAAAGGGGTGAGGCATATTCTATTATGCCTTTCGCTGTACATTCTACAGTTTGAGTGAATTGAATTAAAATTCCGCATTCGATAATCCTAAATCTAAAATCG
>CBFDBN010000404.1:0-4073 GCA_965603055.1 uncultured bacterium
TGCTTTATCCGCCAGCGTTTTTTCAGGATTATAGGGATCGCTGCCATGGGCTTCAATATTAGCTTCATCAATGACATACAGCCCGTATTCATCACACAATTCATACCACCGGGGATGATTGGGATAGTGGCTGGTTCGCACCGCATTCATATTAAACTGTTTCATCAATCGGATATCTTTGATCATCGATTGTTCGGTAACGTATCGCCCTGTTATCGGGTCATGCTCGTGCCGATTGACGCCTTTGATATAAATTGGAATGCCGTTAACCAATAATTGCCGATCTTTGATTTCAATTTTTCGAAAACCTATTTTTGATGCCAGAACCTCTTGAATGCTTCCGTTTTCATCTTTCAGTGTGAGAATCAATGTATAAAGATTCGGTGTTTCAGTCGTCCATTTTTTTGGATTTTCAACAAACCGTTCAAAATGAATTTCCTTCTCTTCATTCCTATCCAATCTGATTTTCTGTGTCAATGTAAAAACAGAGGAAGAGTCGATCCCAGGCTCAAAAAGCGCAATTTGAACATTGTATTTGGTTGATTTTTTTCCCAGGTAATTGTTGACTCGAACATCCAGGCGAAACATTCCATCTCGATAATTCTCATCCAGATCAGCATGGACGAAGTAATCTCGAATATGGGCATTTGGCGTGGCATAAAGAAAAAGATCCCGCTCGATCCCGCTGATCTTCCAGTAATCCTGTCCTTCGAGATAGGCGCCATCGCTCCAACGATAGACTGCTACTGCCAGGAAATTTTCTCCCTCTCGCAACAATGAGGTGATATTAAATTCGGCAGGCGTCTTGCTCCCCTGGCTGTAACCCACCATTTCGCCATTCACCCAAACATACATGGCAGACCTGACGCTGCCGAAATGGAGAAAAATTTGCCTGTTAGTCCAATTTTCGGGAATGGTAAATGTTCTTCGATACGAGCCTACGGGATTGTAATCATGCGGAATGTAAGGCGGATTGCAGGGAAACGGATACTCCACATCGGTGTAAATCGGGACGCCAAATCCCTGCAATTCCCAATTTCCTGGCACATCGATATCGTGCCATTGGCTAACGTCATAATCTTCCCGATAAAAATCCACAGGACGATCGGCCGGTTTTCTCACCCAATTGAATTTCCATTTACCGTTCAACGATTTGAAGAATGGCGATTGCTGCGGGTCGTTCTTCAGCGCTTGCTCAATTGTTGCGTAAGGATAAGAGGTACAGTGCGGCGGTTCTTTGTTTATACTAACAATATTTGGATTTTCCCAATCGTTGGTTGGTTGGGCAGTTGCTGGATTGAATAAGATAAAAATCAAAATTATAATTTGTGTAATGGTGAATAGTGTTTTACGAGACGACATTTTCTGAAGAGATTTCATTGTTTGCTTACCTCTCAAAATTCATATCGATTGATCGATAGATAAAATTTTCAGGCATTGTATTTAAATCTGATTGTTGATTTTATAAGCTGCTACCTGACAGACTTTTTTCTCCTTTTTTGTTTCTAAGATAAATAAAATATTTTTAGTTGTCAACATTTATTTTTCAAATCTCTAATCTGAGATTTAGGGAGTGGGATAAAACAAGTTGCTCATTTAATCTACCTAAATTATTATTTATAAATGTTGAGAAAAATTGAAATGCATAAGTTCTCTAATCCCACTCCCTAAAAACTCTTATTTGCCTGAATGGGAAGTTTTTTTAATAATAAATATTGATTACAAATATCTGCTGTAGCTTGGATTTTGAACAATTGGTAATTGGGATATTATCCGTCCGCCAGGCGGATCGGACAGGTTTGGGATTTGGAGATTTGTAATTTGAAAATCGGTTAATAACCATTAATGCTTATAGTTAAGGTGATAATAATAGAAAAATTACTTGACTTTTTGATTTTTATTTTTTAATTATGAATGAGAGTTTAGATTAGGAAAAAATTATAAAAAAAAATTGCATTATGCATTGACAACAAACGAAATGAAGCATCGCTGATCCCGAGAAAGTTTTATGAGATGATTCCCGACGAAGAAGAGGTAGAGCAGGTTTTAGTCGCTGCCTAATCCGAATTTACTGCTGGAATTTTAATATTCCCAAAAACCGCCCTGATGTTCAAACATCAGGCTAAGAGATGCAAGCATCATAAATGATGCTATAGAACAATAAATACAACAAAATCAATCAGGATGCTTTAGCATTCTTTCACATCTTAGCCCCGTCCCTGGGGGCGGGCGATTAAAAATCAGGCGCATTAAATACTGCGAAATTTGTGATCGTTGGACAGGCTCTCGATTTCAAAATATTGAACCGAGTCCTGCTGGCAACCACCAAAGGAAACCGCGATATTCTCTTGTATCCAATCGTTGCACCTTCGCCGATTTTATTCCAATTTTCTCCATCCCAGGCATCGATGGAAAACAATTCAATTCGCTGTCCCAGGGGAATATATTCTTAAATCATCACCCGATTGAATTGCGTGGGTTCTCCTAAATCAATTTCAAACGAAGACGTTAAAACATCATCGTCTGTTGCCCAGTAGCTATTTTTATTTCCATCAATGATATTCGCAGAATTGAAATTCATCTTGTTCGCATCGATTCCAAAAAGATCGCTGACCTGATGAAAGCCAATCACCTGGTTATTAGATATACCTATCCCAAAAAAATGAGAACAACCAGAGACCGGTTGCGCCGAAAACATTGACTGGTCCGTATTAGAAGCGAATGCTCTACCTAAAATCATGAAAAGGCGACTTCAGATAAATTTTTTAACTTATTTATACTTTTCATTAAAAATATATTTGTTTATTTTAAAAAAAATATATATATTTTAAATCTTGCATCTGAATTAATAATACATTGTTCTATTTCGATAACCTGAACCTATTGAGGAGATGACATGGCAGAAAGCACCATTACTATAAAACAATCTTCGGAACCTTCCAGTCAAAGCGACGGTCAAAATAGACCAAATTTTGAGCAAGAGTCTGTCAGGAGTATTTTTCGTCATGCTTTAGAGCGCGTACTTCCTGAACCAGCTTTAAGACAGTATGTGAAGTTGGATGAAAAATCAAACACCCTAACAGTAGCAGGACGAGAATATAAACTTAATAATTTTAAAAATATTATTGTTGTCGGTGGCGGCAAGGCTGCCCGTCGCACTGGTGCAGAACTGGTAAAAATACTTGGCGCCCATATCACTGCCGGTGTTTTGAATGTTTACCTGGACCAGGCGAATGAAGCGATTTCAGATAAAATTAAATTATATGCGGCTGATCATCCGACTCCGAATGAAGCCGGGGCAGAAGGCGCACAGCAGATGGTAGAACTTTTAAAAAGTGCCGATAAAAAGACCCTGGTAATTGCCCTGATCTCGGGCGGCGGGTCATCGTTAATGGCATTGCCAGTCGAAGGAATCAGCTTGGATGATTACCAGGCGATCAGCAAATTATTACTCACCGTCCCGGCGACCATTGACGAAATAAATGCCGTCCGAAAGCATCTCGATCCGTTAAAAGGCGGCGGCATGCGTAAATTTGCCAAAGATGCTGGTGGATTTATCTCGTTGGTTCTGTCCGATGTCCCGGTTACAAAGACCGGCGTTGTAGATGATACATCTGTGATCTCCTCCGGCCCCACGGTTGGCGACGATTCCACGTTTGAGCTGGCTAAAAAAGTTCTAACCAATCATAACATCTGGGATAAGGTTCCCCCTGCTGTTAAAAAATATATCGAAGATAACCTGGGCAAAGAAAAAAATGAAACATTGCCCAAAAATTCATCTCTCCTGTCAGAGGATAAGAGTCAGTATGTGATTATTGCCAATAACGATCAGGCAATGGAAGCAGCCAAAGAAAAAGCAGGGCAGCTTGGTTTTACGGTGCACTTAATCGGCTGCCGAACCGGCACCACCGATGATAAAATCAAAGACGAAGTCACCCAGGAAATCGAAAATATCTGGGAAACAGTCACTCCTTTCATTTCAGATAATGACAACATCACCTTTGGCAGCTTTTCAACGGATGGAGTGGATGGTCACTCTGATCTTGCCGGGGCACTTGCTGACATGAATACAT
>CBFDBN010000405.1:0-4063 GCA_965603055.1 uncultured bacterium
TTAAAAATAGAGTAAAATATAAATATTTACACTTTTCTGAATAAATTACTCCCTGCCTAATAGAAATATCAAAGTAATAATTTATTGTCAAAAATTGCAAAAAATATTAAAAAATTCTTAATATTTTACTTGACTTTAATGATACTATTTATTACCTTACAAAGATTTGAGATAGTATTACAATTGTTCTTTAAAAGTTATTTATTTTTTTTGCTTATGAATTGACTTAGCAACTTCTTCCGGGATGCTGATTCCACTTAATCCTATTCCTTCGGATATATGAGTGCTGATGTTGAGACGATTATTATTCCTCGATCTGACTCCGGGACGCTGACCTGACAATTTCTTTCTACCACCGACTTTTGAGACTTGATCCGACTTATTAACATCGCTTCTGCAAATCTACTTTGAATTTCTGAACTGCTTATTTTCATTTTGATTACGTATAACGCGTATATTCTTTATATTAAAATCTTTATAATTTTGCCAAAATTTCAAAGCGTTAGATAATTAATATTTTTTCCAGACATTAGTTTTATCTTGATTCGTTAATGATGGAATAATTCATGGCTAACGAGTTTCAAACTAAAAAATAACAACATGGCAGATAATCTTAAATTTCATATCCACAATAAAAGCCCACCAATTTGTATAATTCCCAATACGTAGTGCACTAATTAAAAAGTAATAAATTTTTGCCAAAAAACAAAGATTTTGCTTGTAATATTATAAAGATTACATAAATTTAACTGTTAAAAACGGAGGTGAATCATGCGTTTCAAATCAATCTTAACTGTCATTTTAACCCTATCATTTTTGTTTGCTTTCTCCCTGGTAGCAATAAGCCAGGATGACCCGGACACCATTGCTCCACCGGGAGAAGATGATGGGTATTATTCTGAAACAGAACCATCCGAGTCTTACGTGACAAGAGAGAGAATTGGTAATGCACCGGGAATGGATGATTATTGCTGGTATAATGAAGATTTTGGCTGGACGCATACCTTTGATGCTTGTTGCAAAGATATTCAAAAGGTCAAGTTGAAAATCAGGGCCTGGGATGTGGACGCGGAATGGGGGGAAGTTGATAAAGTTTATGCTGATGGCGTTTACCTTGGTGATCTGGAAGGCGCCAGTGGTGAATGGAGTATCACGGTTTTTGAGGTTGATCCCGGTCTATTATCAGATGGCCAATTAAATGTTTGTCTGGATATTGATGTGACCCATGATTATCCTAATTGGGCAGTTACTATCGATTGGTCCAAATTGCGAGTGAAATGGGAATGGTTACCGCCAGTAGTCGATTTTGACTCGAAAGTGAATATCGGTGTTGGAGAATTGTATGTGAATTTTAAAAATCTATCAGAATGTTACACCAGGGTTATCTGGGAATTTGACGATGGCGATAGCGTATCTGACCTTGATGAACCGCTTCGGATTTTTCAACCCGGGTCTTACGATATTTCCCTGTCGGTATGGGGACATGAACCATGGTTTGGCGTTCCGGATTTGATTCGTGAAGACTTTGCAGTTGTTTATGATCCGGACAATGCGCCGGTAGAACTGGAAATTGTCGATTGCAGTGAGGCCTACAAACATGAACCCTGGAGCAATGTGATTGACAAGGATTTCTGGTATTGGAATGGTACAACCAGCGCTGTTGCAGATTCACCGGCTTATTGTAAGTTTATATTTGCCGACAGCGCCGTTCATACAATTGATAAAATCCGCCTCGTAATTGATACTGGCGTTGATTATGAGTATGCCATGCTGACCGATTTTGAGCTAATGACCTCGATGGATTTCAGTAATTATGACCCTGTTAAATTGGCAGATACGCTTGAAACTGGACGATGGGTAACGTACATTTTCGAAGAGCCGGTGAAAGCAAAATATGTATTTTTGAACCTGCTCGCTCCAATGAAAGAACCGTGGATTATACTTGGTGAATTTGAGGTATGGGAGATGGGCAAAGCACCACCAGCAATTCAATTAGCGAAGCGACCTGGCATAAAAACGGTTGAAGTCGCAGAATCGACGAGCCCGGCAAATTTTGTGCTATCTCAAAATTACCCCAATCCGTTTAATCCCAAAACGGATATTAACTATCAAATTCCAGATGAATTACACGTAAAGGTTAAAATTTATAACATGAGAGGGGAAGAGGTAAGAACACTGGTGGATGGAAAGAGATATGCGGGTACCCATTCAGTAATCTGGGATGGTCATGATAATTCTGGAAATAAAGTGTCATCAGGCGTGTATATTTATCGACTTAATGCCGGCAAGTATACTGCTACAAAGAAAATGGCAATGCTTAAATAATATCACCACCTATAATTAAATCAGCAATAAAACACCATGTGAAAGGAAATATTTGAGCTTCATATTTCACATGGTGTTTTTTTAAGCAAAGTTTTATCCTGGAGATATTATTATCAACCTTCTATCTCAATCCCGTCGACTTTCAACTTTTCCCGCACCACCATTTCATCGATCTCATCTGGAACAGAATAAATTCCTGGTGCTAATTTTTCAGAAGAAAGCAAATAATGCAAACACCCCAATTGCACAGCGAATGACAGATCCATAATTTCCACCGGATGCCCCAATCCGCCAGCAATATTCACCAGTTCGCCCTGCGCCAGCAGGTAAATTTTATTGCCATTGGGCATTGTGAATTCTTCAATTCCTTCACGAACTTCTTTGAAAAAATGAGCCGTGCGATCCAGTGCTTTCACATCGATTTCAAAATCAAAATGACCGGTATTTGCCAGAAATGCCCCGCTTTTCATTTGTTCGATATGCTCGATTCGCAGCACATTTTCAAGACCAGTCGTGGTGACGAAAATACCCCCGTGGGGAGCGGCTTTCATAATCGGCATCACTTTGAAACCATCCATTCTGGCTTCCAGCGCCTTCCAGGGATCGATTTCGGTGACAATTACTTCGGCGCCCAATCCTTTTGCCCGAAGCGCTACGCCTCTGCCAACCCAGCCGTAGCCAATCACCACGACGGTTTTGCCAGCGATATTCATATTGGTCAAATGCATGATCGCTGTCCAGGTTGATTGCCCTGTCCCATAGCGATTATCAAACAGGTATTTTGATCTGGCATCATTGATCGCAATGGCGGGATAGCGCAATCTGCCATCTTCAGCCATTAGCTTCAAAAGAGCAACTCCGGTGGTTGTTTCTTCACAAATACCCTTCAAATTTTCGCCGTATTGGGGATGCCGATGCAATAGCTCACAAACATCTCCGCCGTCATCAACAACGACGTGCGGTTTATTTTCCACAATCGATTTCAAATAGGATCGATATTCCTTTGGACTTGCTCCATGAATGGCAAAAACATGAATGCCATTTTTTGCCAGTGCGGCTGCCACATCATCTTTTGTCGACAGCGTATTGCTGCTGGTGATCCAGACTTCGGCGCCAAGCTTTTGAATGATCAAGGAGAGATAAGCAGTTTTCGCTTCCAGATGAATGCACAGGGCGACTCTTTTATTTTTAAATGTATTGTCCAATCTGAATTTATCAGCAAGTCGATTCAGTACTTGCATCCATTTCGCTGCCCAATCGATTTTAACTTGCCCGTCAGGAGCAAGGTTGATGTCTTTAACCAGGTAATCTTGAGTCAATTAAAAATCTCCTTGAAATATTTTTCCCAACGGATTCTTTAACTGATTCCATCGCTCGTAGTGATGGAATCAGTTAGGTTTAATTTTTTCATCTGTTGGGTTGTTTCTATCAGTTGGAGAAGTTAAGAAACATTTCTAGAATTTACAAGCTTTATTTTCAACAAAAAAGCACTTGACTTTTTCATATAACATTTCTATATTTAGCGAAATGACAAAATGAGGTTTTTTGCAATGGATAAACTTATAAAAATTTTCAAAGCATTGAGCGATAAAGGTCGGTTTCGCATTGTTAAGATGCTACAACAGCGACCGTTGTGTGTTTGTGAAATCACCGCCGTGCTGGAATTAGCCACATCAACGGTCTCCAAACATTTGAGCCTGCTGAAAGACGCTGAAATCATTAGCGATAGAAAAGATGG
>CBFDBN010000406.1:0-4039 GCA_965603055.1 uncultured bacterium
CGGTGATGGCATGGTCGCTGACATCGACCCGTCGCGTCCCGGACTGGAATGCTTTGCAGTTGAAGATCCAAAAGGCGGATCATGGGATCGTTATATGCTTTCCGCCCAGGGCAAACGGCTGGGAAGTAAAGAAGATGTTCCCGATTGCCGCAATTGGATATTCTGGGATGCTGATTTGCTCCGTGAAACGTTTGAGGGTGGTGCCCGCTTTCGATGGAGAATAACGCGAGACGTACCGCTTGCTATTATCAAATATAAAGGTCCAAAGCTACTGTCTGGGATCGCCGGCCGGATTTTAATCATGGCTGATATTCTGGGTGACTGGCGTGAAGAACTCATCACTGTACTGCCAGGGGAGCTTCATATCTACACGACAACGATTCCCGCTAAGGATCGGCGCGTCTGTTTGATGCAAGACCCTGTTTACCGTGCAGAAGTCGTTCATCGAGCAATGGGCTATGAGCAGTCACCAGTTCCTGGCTACTACCTCGGCGTTGATCCTGCTGAATCGGTCAAGGCGCAACCGATTATTCCCAGAACAGCCCAGCCAGAGAAGTAAAGAATTGATGAATACCGATTTTCATTGGCAAAATAGGGTAAGCTTTAAGAGCTATTTTGAAAACGAAATACAAACTCCAAATTATTAAACCAAAAGATTCTGTTCGGCAGTTTAAAAATTTCAGTTTCAGAAATTGTGGATTCGTTGGCTCTCAGTACAGCATGTTTCCTTTTAAGGTTGTCAGTAGTAACAGTCGTCCATTGCAACACATTTATTAGAGGATGGACAGGATCTGAGAACTGTTCAAAAATTACTTTAAATATAAGAATATTAATACAAATTTGCTTTATACATATATGCTTAATCGAGGTCCATATAATGAAATAATGCGTATACGAGGAATGGTGATTTACTTTATTAAACTCAAACTTGAAAGGAAAAAAAATGAACAACACTGAGTTTAGGAGATGGTTATCTCAAATGATGATGACCAAAAGAGTGGTTTTTCTTCTATCAATCACATTGTTGGTTAGCGTTGCTTCGCTCTCTGCTGCAGAGAATGGTAACAAATTGGTTGTCAACGCTGATCAGGGCAAGGAAACGATAAGTCGGCACATCTACGGGCATTTTTCAGAGCACCTGGGCCATTGCATTTATGGCGGATATTGGGTTGGCGAGGATTCAGATATACCTAATACCCGGTGCATAAGGAATGACGTGGTTGAAGCTGTGAAAAAAATTAACATCCCCAACTTTCGCTGGCCGGGTGGTTGCTTTGCTGATGAATACCACTGGAGGGATGGTATTGGACCGCGCAGTGAACGTCCTAAAATGATTAATACCCACTGGGGTGGTGTAACCGAAGACAACAGCTTTGGAACCCATGAATTTTTGGATTTATGTGAACAATTAAACACAGAGCCAGTTATTTGTGGAAATGTTGGAAGTGGTACCGTTGAAGATATGTCGAAGTGGGTGGAATATTTAAATTTTGATGGTATAAGCCTAATGGCAGATGAACGTAGAGAAAACGGCAGAGAAAATGCCTGGGGCGTTAAATGGTGGGATAATTCTGATATGGGTGTGGTATCAACCGTTATTTTTTTAGGCTTGGTTCGATTGGCTAAGGGATTGTTGGGACGAAATTTAATCGGAGGCAATTCAATGTAGCCTGACCGATGTAAATGAAGCAGTAAGCTTCGGCACAACATGTCTTTTAAATGACCATTATCTTGACGCCAATCCCATAATTCACAGACCTCTTTTGACAGTTGAAGACGACTGATCTGGGGATCACTCGATATGAGATGTTTGATAAACTCTACATCATTGGCGGTGATTAGCTTCCCTTGATATTTGGTTACAAATTCCATGTTGATAATATACGGAATTTATAATTGGAATGTAAGATTTTTGTGAAAAATTTGATAACGAGGAGTATATGAGGGTAATTTACACACAAATAACTGAGGGATTACGGAATATATAAAATTTTGCTTGCAAAATAAAAATAAATTTTGTATATTTTAAGATGAAATAAATCGTTTTGGCTTCTCTTTCAGAGAAGGAGGGGTTTGAATATCTGTTTATTTGACAAAAAGAAAAGACAGATTAAAGATATTAATAGTAAATTTTGAATGTGTTACTCTATTGCCACCTCGCCAAAAAATATTAGAAATGGGCAGTCTAGTAACTATTTAATATTTAAATAATTGGCGGCGTAGCTCAGTTGGTTAGAGCAGTGGAATCATAATCCACGTGTCCGGGGTTCGAATCCCTGCGCCGCTACTCTTTTTGGTGTGAGAAATTTAGTTAAGAAAACCATGGGTATAATTAAATGAAAGACCTTTCTCGTTGGAAGGTCTTTTTTTTTGGTGAGCAGTGGTTGGTGAGTGGTGATTGGTAAATGAGTAAAGGTGAAGAATATTTCGTTCATTTTCAATATTTAATTTACGAACTACCTATAAGATGGCAGACAAGTTTCGCTAGTTACTCATTCGCGGAATTCACAAAATTAGCGAAATTTGCGGTCAAAAAATTTTCGCTCATTGGGCAAGAAACTTACTGTTTAGCGGCTATTTATCGAATTACCCGGTCACCAAATTACCCATCTAACTGAATGAATAAAAAGACAATGACAGACCTGTTCGAAAAATTTACCAATTTCATTGAACAACATCAGTTGCTACAAAGAGACGACCATGTGCTGGCAGCCGTTTCCGGTGGTGTCGATTCAGTGGTTCTATTTCATCTCCTACAACAATTAGCTGATCCACTTCAATTGATTCTTAAAATTATTCATCTAAATCATGGTTTGAGAGGTGACCAGGCGGATCGTGACCAACAGTTTGTTGAACAACTGGCTGATAAGTGCGAAATTCCTATCATTGCTCGACAGGTTAATGTACCCCAATTCATTGCAAAAAAGAACTATTCTGAGGAGCAGGGCGCACGAGTTTTGCGTTATCGATTTTTTGATTGGGTGTTGAAAGAGACCGGTGCAGATTGTATCGCCCTGGGACATCATGCAGATGACCAGGTGGAGACAGTGATCGACCATTTTCTTCGGGGTAGTGGCGTGAAGGGATTATCCGGGATGCCGGTTTGTCGCGATAACTTCATTCGCCCATTATTATTTGCAACTCGTCAGGAGATTGAAACTTATGCAAAGCTTCATTCGTTACATTACGTAATCGATTCGACTAATAAGATGATCAAATATCGGCGCAATCGGATCAGGCATGAGCTGATTTTATATTTGAAACAGCATTTCAATCCAGCAATCGAAGCTGTAGTGTTGCGATCAGCTACAATTATGAATGAAGTTGAAATTTATTTAAACGATCAGTCACAATTGGCTTTAGAAAAATGTTTGGTGAATATCAAAAAAGATAAAATAATACTTGATATTAATTCATTTTTAAACTATTTTATACTTATTCAAAAATACATGCTGTTTCAGTTGTTAGATAGAATTCAATTAGATCGTACAATTCTAACAACTCAAAAATTAGATCGAATTTTAAAGCTTATCAGCGAGAGTAAACCGGGTAAAAAATTTCAATTAAATTCGGAATGGGAAATCTGGATTGATCACAACCACCTGGTATTTCTAAAAGTACCGATCGTAGATTTTGAAATTGATGTGAGGATTAACAAGATTTTTCCCCTGTTAGATGGGGAGTTAATATTCGGTACAGAGTTGATTACAAAGGATCAACTTCCCAAACGATTTTCTGATGATAAAAATGTTGAATATATTGATTACGATAAAATTCAAGGATCACTGAAGATTCGCAATTTCAGAACTGGCGATCGATTTCGACCATTGAAGTTGCAAGGAGAAAAAAAGCTTTCCGATTACTTTATCGATCAAAAAATTCCGCTGCATAAAAGAAAAGAAATTCCGTTGCTGATGTGTGATTCAGGGATCATCTGGATTATGGGTTACCAGGTTGATGATCGGTTTAAAATTACGAGTAACACGGAGCGAGTTTTAAAGTTACAATTCGAAAAGGAAGCTTCTGCATGAGCAATAAA
>CBFDBN010000407.1:0-4036 GCA_965603055.1 uncultured bacterium
ATGATTAAGACCAGGCCAGGTCCTTTGGTTCCGACCAACCGTCCTAATCGAAAAACGACACCACGCTCATATTCCCGAAAAATCCGAATGGCGCTCATAATTAGAAAAAGAAATATGACGATTACAGCAACTAATGCAGGCATAATTTCCCTCCTTGAAAAATTTCAGTTATTGTATTTTTCCACGATGAGTTTTAATCCTTCTACATCGATAACTTTTACCTTTTCATTCTTTTTTATTTTCTGGTTACTACTTGCCTTCCAATATTCACCATGTATTTTGACCTCGCCTTCGAGATCGATGTTCGATACGGCAATACCGATTTCACCCACAATTCCTTCCTTTCCAGTGGTCACTTTCCGCCGATGGGTACGGAGCGCCATTGATATGGCAAAGATAAAAAAAGCAGAGGTTGTCAAAGTTACTGCAAGTATTACACTTAAAGGCAGATGAACAGAAATGGATGGCGTACTTTTAAATAACATTAGCGAACCTAACAGCATGGAAACGATCCCTCCAATAGTTAATATTCCATAACTGGTTACTTTTATTTCTAAAATGAACAGCAATGTGGCAAAAAGGATTAATAAAATCCCGGCGACGTTAATAGGCAGTTGTTGCATGGCAAAGAACGCCAGGATGAGAAAGATTCCCCCCAGAACGCCAGGCAAGATTGCACCGGGATTTGAAAATTCAAAATACATGCCGAGGATACCCAACATCATCAAAATATAGGCGATGGAAGGATTCGAAATCATGTCGAGAATTTTAGCTCGCCAATTCATCTCATGGTGAACGATTTTTGCATTTTTCGTTTTTAAATTAACATTGCCGCTATCCACTTTGGCGACTTTTCCGTCCAACAAAATCAACAAGCTATCCAAATCAGGACAGATATAATCGATAACGTTCAACTCCAATGCCTGGGTTTCAGTTATAGATTCACTTTCCCGCACGGCTTTTTCTATCCAGTCGGCATTTCGTCCTCGTTCGTCAGCAATCGAACGATTGAATGTTGCCCACCAATTGGTAGCTTTTTGGATGCTCACGTCAGCGCTGTCCGTTTTCCCAACGCCAACTGGATGTGCCGCGCCGATATTCGTCCCCGGCGCCATCACGGCAAAATGAGCCGCGATGGTAATTGAAACACCAGCCGAAACCGCACCCGCACCAGACGGGTAGACAAATACGACCAGTGGAACATTTGCCGCCATCATTCTTTTTACAATATCCTGGGTTGAAGCAATCAATCCACCGGGTGTATCCAATTCGATAACCAGGCATTGCGACTGATTTTCCTCTGCCTGGTCAATAGCGCTGATAATAAAGTCGGCGGAAATTGGATTGATGGTTCCGCCTTTGATTTGAATGAGCTCGATCTGGGATCGAGTGGTTGCAAATAAAGACTGTTTAATAAATGCAAGAAAAATGAAAGCAAATAACAAATGTTGAATATTTCGTTTCATGATAAATTCCTATTGAAGAGCAGTATTCAAAGAATATACCTGTTAAGGATTAAAATTTCATGCTGATTCCATCGCTCTGAGCGATGGAATCAGTATATAAATAAAGTAGAAGTAAAGTTTTTTCTCATAACGATAACCAAAATTTACATTATCTTTTGCTGATCAAATATAAAATGATAGATAAAATCACACTTAATAATATACACGTTGTAATCGGAAAATGAAAGCTAAAATTTTTCTTTTCTATATGAATATCCCCGGGCAGTTTGCCGAGAAATGGGATCCCTTTAAAAAAATATAAAATAATTCCAACGATAACTAAAAGTGCTCCCATTAAAATGATGAGTTTTGCCAGTGGTTGAAAGTTTGATCCCATAATTATTTCAATTAATCACTTTATATTTTTTACAAATTTCAATAACCCGGTCAATTGGAATTGCCTCAATTTCATGACCCTGCCACCCTTTCACTGTTGTTGCCATAAACAGCGAATTATAAATTGCTTCTTGGGTCGCTTCTACGGCGGCTAAAAACAGTGGTGACATCCGATCATTATACAATTCTTCAACGCTTCTGGTTCGGTTTTTATCATGGTGAAGCACACGACATGATGGATGCGTGGAAAAAGCAATGACATAATCGCCGCTGCCATTGGAACAGAATCCACCGGTTTTTGCCAAACCCAAAATAGCTCGTTTGGCAAGACGTTTTAAATTTCTAACCGATAAGGGAGCATCAGTTGCCACAACAATCATGCAAGAGCCATCAACCGGTTCCAGCTCATTTCTCATGTAATACTTCCCCAGCTCTTTACCGACTGGTGCGCCATTGACCTCTAAAATGCCTCCAAAATTGGTCTGAACCAAAACACCGACGGTGTATCCTCCTTTAGATTCTGGCAGCACACGAGAGGCGGTGCCGATTCCACCTTTAAATCCGAAGCAGGTGGTTCCAGTGCCCGCCCCGACCGAGCCTTCTTCCACTGGTCCGGAGCTCGCCTGCGAGATTGCTTCCAAAACATCCTGTTTCGTTACCGCCCGGGCTTGAATATTGTTCAAATAGCCGTCATTGGTTTCTCCAACAATTGGATTGATTGAGCCGATTCTCTCGTTGCCAGGCTGACTCAATGTATAATCAATTAAAGCATTGGCAACGAGAAAAACGTTCAGCGTATTGGTTAATGCAATTGGTGTTGCGATGACTCCCAATTCTTCGACCTGGGTTGAACCGATTAGCTTACCAAAGCCATTGGCAACATAAATCGCTGCTGCAACTTTCTCCTGGAATATATTACCAGCATGTGGTAAAATCGCGGTAACACCGGTTCTGAAATCATTTCCTTTTATGATGGTCTTATGACCGACCAACACATTTTTTACATCGGTAATTGCATTGAGTTTTCCGGTAGATAAAATTCCAGTCCTTATTCCTAATTCTCTCACCCGTTTCGTCGTTTGATTTTTAGCATTCATTGGAAAAAAAATAGTTATTATTATCAATATGATCAGTTGTTGTTTATAGTTGGATATATTCATGTTTTTTATAGCTTTACTTTTTAAATGATTATTACATACAAATTTGTGATCACAAAATTAGAATTAAAAAAATGTATTTTTTTCCTTGACTTTTATAAAAATTTTTTGTTAATTATGGCAGCAAAAAATTCCCTGCAAGCCAGGATGGGCAAATTATAAAGAGCCAACACCTAAAACAAGGGAACTTCGCTCTTGAGCGTGTATTACATGCCTCATCCCCGCTAAGGCGGGATAGTGGAAGTAAAAAGCGTTCAGGCTGGTACCCACCGTGTCGAACACGGTTCTTTGTAACCCCATCTTGATTGCAGGGTTTTTTATTTTGCAATCGCCTCATCGATGGTATCATACATTTCAAATAGTGTATCCAATCGCATACGCGAAAAAATATCCAGCATTAACGGCTGCAAATTTGTCAACTTTATTGTTCCACCCCGCTTCTTTATCGTATCTTGAGCCATAATTAATACCCCCAAACCAGCGCTATTCATCACTGCTACGTGTTCTAAATTTACCACCAGTTCATTAAAATCTTGATCCAAGACTGACAACATATCATCTCGAAACATATCGGTTATGCCAAGATAAATTCTTTTTTCATTAATTGTTACTATAGCCTTATTTTTATCTAATTCAACAGTTATTGTTTTAAATTCCATATCATGTTCTCCATTGTTTTGATTCATTAATAAAAAGACATGCGATCCAGGCTGCGGTATTGGATCGCCTCACTGATATATTGTGGTTTGATTGATTCGCTTTTTTCAAGATCAGCGATGGTTCGAGCAACTTTCAAAATTCGATCGTAAGCCCGGGCTGATAAACCTAATTTGGTGATTGCCATTTTGAGCAGCTCTTCGCCTGGTTGATCAATTTGACAGTATTCACGGATATCTTTGGACTCCATTCGTGCGTTACAAAATATATGCTTTTTGTCCTTGAATCGATTGAGTTGAATTTCTCGGGCTTGTTCGACCCGATGCCGAATAGATTCAGAATTCTCCCCCACTTCATCACTGGATAAGTCACTATATTTGA
>CBFDBN010000408.1:0-4031 GCA_965603055.1 uncultured bacterium
AAAAATGCCAGTTTGATAGATGCAAAGTGTTGGAATTTTTCGCTCCAGGGCATGACAGATCTCATACCCTACACCAAGAGAAGGATTCGATACTTCAGCAATTACAACATCACATCCGTTCAACCAATCAATATCTCGCTGAAAAATTTCTTCCGGCTTTAATTGATTCTCAAACTCAAAAATATTATCGATAATGATATGATCTGTTAATACTTGATGCCCCTTTTCTTTCAAATAAGCCACAATTTTTTTGTAGATGTCCAGGTACTTTCTGCCACCAGCAATCGAGCCAGAGAAATAAATTTTCATCAAACCTCCGTTTCAAACAAACGATATAAAATAAATCCGTTCAAATCCGTTGGATCAGTTAAATCCGCGTTCCCATCTACCCAATTACCTATTTTTCTAATCCGCTTTCAAAAGTATCCGCTTCAATCTCCCTTTGACAGTTTTAAAATATGAAAATGAAAATGGAAAATGTGATTCTATTTTGCGAATATATTTTCGTGAGTAAAATTGTGAGTTCTTACCAATTGCCTCCAGAGCCATGAAATTGCAATTTTGAAGAATCAACTCTCTCAATCTTTGATGAATCGGCGTTGACAGATGCATATCCACGACCGCTAATATATAATTAAAAAGCTTATTGGCAATTATGTCAAGATAATCGTTCTTGGCAAATTGAGAGAAAAGCGTGATATGATCATTTTCGCTATCGTCATCTACATCCTGGATGTCATCGGCAAATTGTAAAAATGCGCCGTAGCCGAAACAAAAGTCCTCCAGTGTATTGTCCATTATTCCAGTGAGTAAATAGCCATCTGCCAGCACCGACGTTCCTCCTTTTTCCAGGCTAATATCGAGAATATCAGCGCCGTTTCCTTCTCTCTGTTGCACCAGACTTTTGATCTGCGCATTGAAAATTGTTAAAAGACTTTGAAAGACGCCGGGAAAATGGCTTCTCGGAAACTGTTTTTCAATCATTTTTACCAGGAGAAAAATCTTTTTCTCATTGTTGTTTCGATAAGGAGGCGACTCCCCTTCCAGCCATTGTCGAAAGTTGTGGTTCATCTGTAGCTTATCGGCGACAGTTTTTGAGACATCATCATTGACATTGTCCGAATAAGGATAGAGCATGCTGTAGGCAAACATGGAATCCGAACAATCCATTTGTTGATCCACCAAAATCTGTAATGAATTCATGATCCATACATTTCGCATTGCCTGGTAGATATTTTCCGGCTTCATAGCTGGATCGAATTTCTTCACTTTTTCTCTGAAGATTTTTGTGGCATAATCAAATCCTTCGGAGAATTGTTTATCCATGTACAATCCAGCCAACTGGCAAAACCTGACAATATCCTGCTCCTTTTCCTTGAGAGCAGTATTTCGACTCATTTCATCGATCAACTGATGTTCCTGATTTTCAACCAGCTCGTCCAGAAATTTAGTGGTTTCCGCTTCGATTATTCTTTTTTCTTTTTTGGAATAAGTTTTTGAAAATTGAGGAAAAGTTGCTGCGGTATCCAGCCAGAGTTGTTTATATTTAATCTTGAGTTGCTGAACCGTTCTCTCCATGATTCCGGTTTTATTGGAAAGCGATCGCTCAAATATTGACTCGTTTTGTTCTGGCATCTTTATATTTTTTGTTGATATTTCATTCTTAGATTATCCTGACAAGCTAAAGCGCAGTGAGTATCCGGCATCTGGTACAAAGCGACAAGTCCAAAGCGAATAACCGCAGAGATCGCTGAGTATCGCAGAGAAAAAAATTCTCCTAGGTTCACCTTAGCTTACTTTAGTCACTTTCGCTCACTTTAGACACTTTAAATTCCTATACGTCTGATGAAATGATAAGTTGCTCATTTACAATTTTCCAATATTCCAGATTTCTACATCAAATCAAGGCTGCGATAACACCAATAACTGGTACTGATCCCGGTAATTGCTCTCTTTCCTATCATTATCATAAACTTTGATATAATATACACCTCGTATTATATCAGCTTCAATGGTCTCTGTCTCCTCACTTTGTCGTGAATTCGCCTCGGCTATTTTTTGCATACCCCCATCATATAACACCATATCGGTATTAACTTTCACAATTCCTTTCAGCGTGAGTTTTAAGCCGGTGGCATTAGCGTTTGATAAATCAAGCTTATAAAAATCGACATCTCCGATTGGATGAATAAAGCCTTTGACACTCGTATCCAGGCTCAGGATCGTGGCAGCGTCCTGCTGGTTATTTGGCTCAAATTCTTCTGCCGCCAAAAAACGATTCACATCCAGATATATTGCATATTTTTCATTGAGATTAGTCGATTTAGCCAGATTTTCAACTTTGAGGAAATAATTGGCATTGCTTTTCAATCCAATGTTGGTAATGATTTCATTCTCCATTTCACCGGTTTCATTAACCGACCAGAGCTGTTCTTCATCTTGATTGAAAATAGTCAACTTTAAATTTACCTTTGGTATACTAAAGACTTCAATTCGAGCAACTTGTGGATAGGCAGCAAAACATTGTAACTGGTACCAATCAATATCATCTTCAGTATCAAAAAAAGCTTTTACTGTATCACCCCGGGCAATATCACTGGCTCGAACCAATCGATCGTTGGGCTCAAATTCCATCTTACCTTCATAAGGTTTGAAATTTGCGGTGAGTTGATAGGTAGTATCCTCATTTGAATGCCAGGTTCCGCCACAAACTGCAATGTAATAGAACTCTAATTCTGGATCGAGACCCAAATTTAGAATTGTTTCCGCTTCATTTTTGCCAAAGCTGTTTCGTTTTATCAACAGTGCTTCGATTGGATCATAAACTTTCAGTTGCAGGTCCACATTTTCTAAGCCACTTAATTGGAGCTCGAGGTAATGATTTCCATATTGGGGTGGGAAAATTTTGAACCAATCGACATCCTTATAAGGGCTGATGTAACCTCGAATTGGCTGTTCCGCTTGAATCAAGTTCGACTTGATGGCTTTATTGTTCGACTCGAATTCAAAATCAGCTCGGAGCGAAGTTAAATAAATATGTAAATGGTAAGCCGTGGTATCATTGAATTTTCGCTCTTTTCCCTCTGCCCACAGTTCCCGTACTCTTAAGAAATAATCTCCTGCTGTGAGACCCTGGTTGGTAATAATTTCTCCGTGTTCTTCCTTGTTTTTATTCACATCAAGCAGCTCGACCCGGTCTGAATTGAACAACTCCATTTTTAAATTGATTCCGGGGACACCTGTCAGCAATGCCTTCAAAATATCGCTGCTATCTGGTGGAATGGATATTTTATACCAATCCTGGTCTTTTTGTGCCCCGATAAATCCTTTTGCATAAGTACCGTTTTCAACCGGGTGTGCTTGCGCTTGTGAATCATTTGGTTCTGTTTCTTCTAAAGTTGGCTCAAGTGCTTTTATCCCTGGCGTTTCCTTTTTATCACCGCAACCCGGGAATAAAGTTAAGAGAATAATTAGAACTGACAAATAAATCCAGATTTTCATATTCCTACCCTCCGTGTTAATTAAATTCTGTAAAACTAACATACAAAAATATTAATAAAAAGCAACAATAAAGTGAAAAAAAATTATTAACAAGAAAAAAGGGATTCCGAGACCTCACTGGTTTAGGAATCCTCTCCAGAACGGCTGAATTAAAAATATTTAATCCTCCTTTTGATTTTTATAATGGTTTCTTCTTATTTTTGATAATCATCCTTTTGAATGATTATTCCAGCACGCATCCCAGCCAACGCCTTTTCATCAAAGAACTGATCGGGATAACCCAAATAAGAACGACTCTTCCAGCCTTTCATCTGTAAGGTTTTCTGCGCTTCAGCTAAAATTGAATGAAAAGTTGTGCTATCAGATATAAGATGCAAAGATAACAGACCTGAGTATGCCCTCCATTCCTGCGGTTCGATCTTCAGTGCCATGCGATAAGCGGATTCTGCTTTTTTTATTTTATTTAAGCTGATTGCACTTAAACCTTGTACCAAAAAAAACTCTCGTTCAAGGACTGGCCAATAATTTGC
>CBFDBN010000409.1:0-4004 GCA_965603055.1 uncultured bacterium
AAAACTTCCTTTTATCTACTCCCCAATTCAACTTGGTTCGCAACAGATCATAAAAGCTTCGATTCTTATGTCGAATCCATTTTATTTTATATTTCGCTTTATGAATAACAATTTCAACTTCTTCTTTTCTTGAAAACTGTTGACTGACCTGACCATCAACGCTGAGGGTAACAATCTTTCCGTCGATATGGGGAACAACCCGAATTTCACATTCATCAGGGATTACAACGGGACGAACCCCCAGTGAATGGGGGCAGATCGGATTGATAATCATACAATCCAGCGTCGGTAAAAGTATTGGCCCATAAGCTGAAAGCGAATAGGCTGTTGAACCTGTGGGCGTTGCGATAATGATGCCATCTCCAAGATAGGTATTTAAATATTCATTATCAATAAAAACTTCGACTCGAATCACCCTGCTATAACCACTTCGATCGATAACGACATCATTGAGCGCATAATTGATTTTTTCAGAATTCTGATGATGGGTTTTTGCTTCCAGCACTAACCGCTCAAGTATCGTATAATCGTTATTCAAAATATCAGTGAGGCTATCATAAAGCTCATCGATCACGACTTCAGCTAAAAAGCCCAACCTCCCGCCAAGATTGACGCCCAGGATGGGTACGCCAGAAGCTCCAACTTTGCGGGCGGTACTCAAAATCGTGCCATCACCACCGAACGCCAGAACAACATCACACTGATCACCCATCAGGCACAATTTGTTACTTTTCACAGCCAGCGATAATTTTAAATATTTCAGAAGCTCAGCATCGATAATATAATCAACATGCTTCTGGTTCAGCCAATCTACCAGATCAGGAATAACACTTTTGACAACCGTTTTTGTCGTATTTCCCGTAATACCGAATGTCATACAGTTTATCTCCTATCACCAGTGATCAGGTTAATATTTATAAGTTGGTCATTTACATAATTTCCAGTTGAAATCCGTCTTCTGTTTTAACCAACTTTTTCAATTTTTGTTCGGCTTGATTGAGCTTATCCGTGCAAAATTTGGACAGTTCCATTCCCTGTTCAAATTTGTTTAATGTTTCTTCAAGTGTCAAATCACCCTGCTCTAATTCATCGACAATTGTTTCTAATTTTTCGATGGCCTGTTCGAATGTTTTGGTCGCCATTTATATCTCCTCCATAATTTCCTCTACACTGCCAAAAATTTTTCCTTTATAAAACTGAACTCTAATTTTATCTTCAACTTGTAACAAATTAGCTTCTCTTACAATCTTATTATCTTCAGCCCGATAACAAATACTATACCCTCGCTTCAAAACCGATTCAGGCGCCAATGCTTGAAGCCGATGAGACAGACTCGTTAGCTTCTGGGAGTGTAAATTGAATCGATACCCCAGCGTGTATTTCATGGTATGGATCAGCTCATCCAACCGCTGTTGATATTGCCGAACCCGGTCCGGGGTCTTTAAAAAACTATAACTCCCAACAAGACTTTTCAATTGATCCCGCTGGTATTGAATAAGGCTTGCGCTGATCTCAAAAATTGTTTTTCGATATTGAAGAATCCGATTCAATAATTCATTCCGATCTGGCACAGCTAATTCGGCTGCGGCAGAGGGTGTGGGAGCACGTAAGTCTGCCACAAAATCACTGATGCTGAAATCGATCTCGTGACCCACCGCAGAAATGATTGGTATTTTAGATCGAAAGATGGCTCGGGCAACAACTTCTTCGTTAAAAGCCCATAAATCTTCCAGCGAGCCTCCACCCCTGCCGATAATTAAAACATCGACTTTGCCATATTCATTAAATTCATCAATGGCTGCTGCGATTTCCAATGCTGCCCCTTCGCCCTGTACCTTAACTGGCTTTAAAATAATTTCAATTCCGGGAAAGCGACGATTGAGAATATTCACTAAATCCTGAATAGCCGCCCCGGTTGGCGAGGTGACAATTCCAATACTCTGTGGATATTGGGGGATTGGCTGCTTAAATTCTTCATCAAAAAGTCCTTCTTCCTGAAGCTTATTCTTTAATTGCTCAAACGCCAGTTGTAATTCTCCAATACCAGCCGGCTGCATCTTTATTACATCGAATTGATAATATCCCCGTTTTTCATAGACCGTTACCTTGCCCAAAGCCAGAATTTTCATTCCATCCTGGGGCGTAAAGAATAATCCCGCGTTTCTGGATCGCCACATCACACAATTGATCTGGGAATCCTTATCCTTCAATGAAAAATAAAGATGCCCGGAGGTATGAAATTTTAAGTTCGATATCTCGCCCTGGACCCAGACAACAGGAATGGTCGTCTCTAATAATAGTTTTATTTCATGTGTTATTTCTGCAACAGAATAGACATGCTGCGGATCGAGTTCTGATTGAATTTCAAACATTTAATTTCCCTTGTTCCTCAACGGAATTTTTGAATAATTTAGAAAAATCTTTCGAGGATTTTTTGAAGATCGTCTTACTGTAGAAGTTTTTTATTCTAAATTCTGAAAAAGTGAATTTAATTTTACCAACATGTACCTGTTCAACGGGTCGAAAGGATTTAAGAAGAAAAACAATACATTATTTTGCAAGAAATAATTTGAACCACGAAGACACAAAGCAATTATTTTCTTGATGCAGAGTCTTCGTGGTTACGATCGAATTGTGATAAGGAAAAAATTCAATATTATCGATTCTTCTTCTTATGACGATCTTTTCTTAATCGTTTTTTCCGTTTGTGGGTCGCAATCTTATGTCTTTTTTTCTTCTTGCCACTTGGCATATACTACACCTCCTCTCTGGTGTCTATTAATCTTTTAATATATTTAACTTGCTATAAATTTCTTTGATTGAAAAAATCTTTCTGGTGAGTAGTCAGTAATCAGTATTAGCAGAATATCATCAAATACTTTTCATCTACCAAATCACCCAAGAATATAAACAATCCCAGTTGTCAAATACTCCTGAAAAATTTTACTCCGATTCGGTTTTATTTTCATTCCAAACCGAAAAGCCTGTCTCGGTCTGACAAAGTAAGGTATTCTCCTGATTATTTTAAACTCGACTTGATCAAGGAGTTTTTCAAATTCCTTGATCGTAACACCAGTTTTATAGTTACGGAAATGGGATTCAAAATTTTGACGTTCAACTTTTTCTAATAACCATCTATAAATCGATTCTGACGTTAAGTGAATATAGGGAATATATTTTAAAAATGATTTCATCACCTGTTGATGTCCTCCAAAGGGAGATCGAAATGGTGGAAATGAAATAATTACGATTCCTTCTGACGACAATATTTTTTTTATATTCTCCAAAGCCGGTATCTTCTGATTGAGATGTTCGATCACATCAAGCATCAAAATCACATCAAATTTCTCATTGTAAGAAAATTGTTCAATATTCCCTTTAATAAACTTAATATTTGATGCCCCCTTTTCCCGGGCATATTCGACTCGATGAGGGCTATATTCCAGACCAGTACAATCATAACCTGCTTTTTCAAATGGTGTTAATACCCCGCCCTCAGCACAGCCAATATCAATTACTTTCTTCCCTTTTGCAAAAGGTTTTACAAAATGTTCAAGATAATATTTGCCGATTTGTTTTTGATATTTATGATACGCCAATCGATTCTGGCTGGCAGCTTTGCCGAACCGTTTGAGTCGAGCAAGAAAATTCATTTAGAAATCTCAAATTGATCATTTTCCTCAAAAGGCTCGTTCATAGAATCCCTCAAATCTTTTGAACAGCGAAACACAGGCATCTTTCGAGCGGGGACAAATACATCCTCGCCAGTCTTTGGGTTTCGTGCTATCCGTTCTTTTCGCGGGACGACTTTGAACCGTCCAAAGCCGCGGATATCAATTGAGTCTCCTTTTTTGAGGGCATAGCTCATTGTCGCAAACATGCCATCAACGACTGCTCCAGTCTCAACTTTGGTCAAGCCGGTTCCCTCGGCAAGTATATCGATTAAATCTCCTTTTGTCAATAGAATATACTCCTCTTTGATTGTGAATTCACAATATTCAATT
>CBFDBN010000410.1:0-4004 GCA_965603055.1 uncultured bacterium
TACTTAGTGAGAATTATGATACAAAATTGAAGGTATAGTGATGTTTTTGCTGGTATGAGGAATGATTGATATTTGAAGAAAAAATTGTAAAGCTACTTCAGTTTCCAATCAAAAAGTATTTCTAAATTTTCTTAATAGTAACGACGCCAGCGACGCAAATCTACATCAATTTATCCACCCAATAACAAAGCTGGGCGCAAAACAATCCGGCATAGATTCCCAGAATGCTTCCCAAAACCGCCATTAACAATCCCACTGGAGCCATCGAGCTTTGATAGACTGAAGCAACAATGGGTGCGGTGACAGGACCACCAATATTCGCCTGACTCGACGTTGCGATCAAAAACATGGGTGATTTCAAAAGCTTGCCTGCCGTGAACAAACAGGCAGCATGGATGGCTATCCAAATAACTCCTGCTAGAAAGAACAATGGCACTTCAAGAATTGCCTTTAAATCTGCCCTCGCACCGATGGAAGCCAACAGCAGAAACAGGGCAAAATTGCCCAGATGAGACGCGCCTGCATATTCCAGATTAGAAAATCGAGTAAACGAAAGCACCAGGCCAAAAGTTGTTACCAGAATGACAGTCCAGGCAAATGAAGTCACCACTTCTCCTAATGGGGGCAACCATCTGCCCAGCTCCAGACAAAGATAACCGCCGCCAAAAGCCAGACTCATCAATACTGTTAGATCAAAAAATTTGAGCGGTCTCCGCTTCACATCATCCATTTTTTGCAGGCGTCGGTTAATTTCTTCGACAACAGAGCGATCTGCCCCAGTCCATTTATCAAAACGATCCTGAAATGCTGAAAGCGCAATGACGATCCCCATCCAGCTATAACCAACAACGGTATCGACCACGATGATTGGACCCAACAATGATTCTGGCGTCCCTACACTTTCAGCAATCGCCACCATGTTATGACTCCCACCGATCCAGGAACCAGACAGGGCAGCAAATGCTTTCCAGGATTGTTCTGGCAAACCATGTTTAAACAGCAGCACGACAATTGGTCCGCCGATTACGATTCCAAACGTCCCGGCTAACATGGTGAACAAAGCTTTTCCACCCAATCGAGCAATGGTCGGCAGGTTTGCCGAGAGCAAAAGTAAAATTAACGCGGCAGGAAGTAGGTGATCTCGGATCCAGCTATAAACAGGGGATTTCGCCGGCAAAATTCCAAAAGTCGTTGCCAGCATGGGCAAAAAATAGATCCACAAAACCGGGGTTAAGAAACGAAAACATGGAGCAAGCTTAGCTCGTGAGCTGATCCAATCACCCAGTCCACTAACGAGACTGAGAACAACACATATTTGTGTCGGCTCGGTTAGTAAAGGTTGGGGCATGTGTTCCTTTCCTTGTTTTTTTGGTGAGTCGGTTTATTATACAGATTTCTCCTCACTTCGTTCGTCGAAATGACAGGTTCATTTTCATCAATTTTTAATAATCTGACTAAGCAGTGCTTTTTATTACCCAATCGCCGAATTACCCAGTTACCAGGTTACCAAATTTCCCAAATGCCACCATTTCAAAATCCGCAGCGCACGCAATGTGTTCCAGCGACTCGGCTCGCCTACTTTTTCCATTTCAAAGTATGTTTTACCGGGGTGCCGGTTTTGGAGCACCCAGCGACCATCAGACTTTCTTTTTTTGATGAGCAGCTCAATCGCATCGCGAAGCCGATCATCCTGTTCTGCCTGACATTCCTGAAAATAATCCAGCGCGCGAAGAACATCATAATGCCATCTTGGTGGAAATGAAAATCTGGTGAAAGCTGGGTTGGCGACTTCACCAGATCGATGAGATTTGTAAAGACGATGGACAAGAAGAAAATCTCTTGCTTTCTGTTGAGCCTGTTGGATTGCTATCATGTTTTTTGGTTGAAATTTCTCGTACTCTAGCAGCCCTTCCAGAACTGAGATTGTGGTATGAAACGAGCTGTGAGTCGCACCTTTGTATGATTGACAATTCCATCCCCCATCGGGCATTTGTTGGGCTAATAAATGTTCAGCTAAGGCGTGAATGCGATCGTCTTCGTACTGAAAATAGGCAAGCAGGGAAAGAATCATTCCTGTCACACAGGTTTCGCTGTGATTCAACGACTTGAAATAATTGATCCCACCGTCATGATAAAATCCTCGATCTAACAGGATTTTGCGGGCTTTTAGGGCTTGCTGATTTTTGGTTGGTAAACCAAATCGTTTAAGCAACAGCATAGTATAAGTCGTGGAAGTCCATTTGGGAGAATAGATTCCGTTTGCCCACATTCCAGAATGATCCTGCAAGGCTAATAACTTGGCGCCCCAGCCTTGTTTTGGAATGCGTTCTCTTTCTCTTTCGACTTCAATTTGGTTTGCATTCACCAAATCTCGAAGTGTTTGCCACCGAATAGCATGATCGCCTTCGAGCAGCCATTGGATTGTTGAATCAAGATGGTTTAGAAAATTATGCTCAATTAGGAATCTCATAAATCTGGAAAGTTTAAATTAGATGATAGTAGACCAGGTGAATTACAATATTAAAATTTGGGTTCTAATCCAGCTTGCTTACATAATTCATTGGCGGTTATTCGATCAATGGTGCGATGTCTTTTAATTGGGATAGTTCTAATATCATTAGTATAGATTGAATGTTTCTTGCCTTCACGCAATAAATAGAAGCTATTTTGTTCAAAATATTTAATCAAGTCTCTTCTTTTTACAGACATTTTAGATCTCTATCGGTAATTGTTCCAAGAGCCCTCCTGCAATAGGAATTTCCTTTCCCAGTTGTCGGTAAGCCATAATCATTTCATGCAAAGCATCTTTGAGCATAGTTCTGCACTCTTCTATCGTATTTCCTTCTGTTATAACCTCTGGCCATTCCACTAACTGACCCATGTAGCCAGAATTTATTTTTGTGTATTTAGCAGTATAATTGTTTAACATGATAATTTCTCCAAAAACATTCTAATTCAGAAAAAGGAAGGTTAATAATTTTCTTCATCGGTATCGATTATTTCCGATAAAAATGCTTTATTTCAATATAAGAAATTCAATCTCATTTGTCAACAAAATATTTCTATTTGTTTCTTTCATGAGATTATTAATCACTAATATCAAACAAGTTATAAATCTCATCCAAATCTGTCTCCGGCCAATTCTCATCTATCAGTCCGTTGGTAATATCCACATTCACAAACAATCCTTGATAGGTCTTGCTGGCATTGAGTATTTTCCTCACATAGTCAGTCATGCCAGTAAATTTGACATCCCGATGAAACCCAACTCGTGGCGCGATTACTACCTGTCCACCGAAGTGTTCCAATACTGCTTCATAAGACGTTTCACTGGCGTCAAATTCCAATCCTCGAAGATGTCGTACTTTTTCCAGGCTATTAAATTGGTGCTGCCAGTTACCACAGGAGTGAATATAAATGCCGCCGAAAGCATCGGAAAGCTGGTTGAGATAAGGCACACTAAAGTCATCGTGCATTTCTGAAGAGATCGACACACACTCATCATTGGAAACAGAGATCCCCCAGCCATCTGGCATCCAGGGATGGAACATGCTGGGGATAAATTCCACACCATAAGTCGTGACAATATTGCGCTGGGTTCTGGTAAATTCGATAGTGAGATTGGTAACCAATTGGAGCAAATGATGGACTGCTTCAGGATGGATTTGCATTGCTAATAAAAAATTATTATATCCCATAATTAAAGCCGCGCTGTCCAGTGGCCCCTGGATATCTGTCAACCGAACGGGATATCGCTTTTTCGTCTCCTGGATGAAGTAGCGGGTATATTCCAGAATTCGTCCCAGCTCACCGTTAATGATGGAAGGATTGGGCAGATCAAACACCTCTTCAGGATCATTACCGACGATCGGTCTGATTGCTGGTAAATTGTTTTCGAACCAGGTCACTTCGCCACCAAAAGCCGAAGGAATGCCAATAACGCCTAATGCTGGGCACAACGAAGGCACAAAGTCGCCGCGAAGCTTCATCTGTCCCTCGATCTC
>CBFDBN010000411.1:0-3990 GCA_965603055.1 uncultured bacterium
AAACCACAGGGCACGCTGTCCATAAGAGAGGGGGCATTCCAACACCTTTTCCGCTGATGGAACCAGTCTTACCGAATCAACGACTTTTGCTTCCACTTCCTCCAGCAGTTGCTTTGCGATTTCTTCTAAACTAAACCCCTCAAGCAGATTTCCGACGGGATAATCCACTTCCAGCCGACTATCAATTTCATGCTTCAGTTCAACCACAGAAATGGAATCGATGCCAAGACTGGTTACTGGCTGGTAAATGTCAACCTGGTTTGCATCCAGGTTAATGACATTTGCGACCTCGTCTTTAAGATAGGTGATTAAAATATTTAGCCGTAATTCAGATTCAACTTCTAAAATTTTCTCCAATGTGATTTCAGCATCAGCAGGTTTTGCAACTATTTCGTGTTGCTGAATTTCTTCATCGGAAAAAACTTCATCCTGTTCAGTAAATGCTGGCGCAATCCATTGCTTTACAACTTTCAGGCTGCCTTCTAAAAATTCCTTTTTTGTAGCACGACGTTGAATCTTTCCACTGGATGTTTTGGGAATGGTGCGAGGTCTGATCAAGACCACTGAATAGACCTGCAACTCGTGTGTTTCTGTCACGGATTGTCGAATCGTTTTGATAGCTTCCTCTGCATCCAGCTTCTTTGGATTCCGAACCTCCTGCACAACAACCAGCCGTTCCTGTCCATCGATGTCTGTCGAAAAAACTGCATTGCATCCCGGCCGCAGTCCCGGGTAGGCGGTTTCCACGTTTAATTCTATATCCTGGGGATAGTGATTTCTTCCTCTTATTATAATTAAATCTTTCATCCGACCGGTTACAAATAGCTCCCCATCTTTCAAGAAACCCATGTCACCCGTGCGGAGAAAAGGACCTTCCGCAGTATCGGTAGTATAAGCCTGGAAAGTTTCCTTCGTTTCTTCGAGTCGATTCCAATAGCCTTTGGCAATGCTTGTTCCCGATACCCAGATTTCTCCCACTTCACCAGGCTGACAGACTTTTAAAGTATCAGGATTAACAATGGCAATTTTCTGTTCGCCATGGGTATGCCCACATCCCACGGCAGTCTGGCTGTTCTCATCATCGGCTGTTGTTTCTACAACTCGATTATTTTTTAATTCAGTTTTATTTATATTTAAAATAATGGGGGATTCAGCCTTGTATCCCCCGGAAGCGAACAACGTAGCTTCCGCCAGTCCATAGCAGGGATAGAAGGCTTCTCGTCGGAAACCACATGGTTCGAACGTTTCACTAAATCGATCGATGGTTGCTGGTCGGACAGGTTCGGCACCGCTAAAAGCCACTGCCCAATTACTTAAATCCAGTTTTTCTCGCAGTTCATCACTTACTTTGCGGGTACATAAATCATAGGCAAAATTAGGTCCCCCGCTAGCTATGGGATTATCCTTAATGCGAGAAATCGCTTTTAACCATCTTGGGGGACGTTGCAGAAAATCAATGGGTGACATTAAGGTAGCGGGAAATCCAGCGTACAAAGGCTGCATCACACCACCGATTAATCCCATGTCATGATAAATTGGAAGCCAGATGACGCCTTCAAATCCTGGATACATTCCAAATCCTTCATAAATCAATGCCAGGTTGTACAGCAAATTTTCATGGCTCAGCATAACGCCGCGGGGAGTTCCCGTGGATCCTGATGTATATTGAAGGAAGGCAATGGTGTCCTTATCGATGCCCGGTTGTTTCCAATCATTTGCTCGATTGTTTTTTATTTTTTCTGTGGACAGCCATTTTAATTCGCCCAGGTCTTTGGCATTGGCAATGGCACTCCGCTGGGAAATAAATGAACTGACTGAGCTGCCAAATTTTTTAAGAAATGGGAGTTTCTCAAACGAATCTTTAACCTTGGAGCCCAATCGCATGATTTTAATCATAGAAAGAATGGAATCGCACGTTAGTGCAATCGAAGCCTGGGCATCTTTTGCAATTGCCTGCAATCGAGGTAATGTTCTATTCAAACGTGTTGGATCTGGAGGATAGGCTGGAACTGCGGTGACTCCAGCATATAAACAGCCATAAAATGCGACAATGTAATCGATTCCCGGTGGATAAATAAGCAGGGCACGCTCTCCTTCGACACCCATTGCCTGCAACCAGGCACCGATAGCCCGTGCTTTTTTATCCAGGTCTAAGTAAGTTAATCGAATTTCATCTGCATCACCATATTGTAACCACGTGTAAGCTCTTTCATTTGAATAATTATCAGCTCTCCATCGGAGAAGCTCAACCAATGTGGTTGGTTCAAATTTTGTACTACCATAAACCTTTGAATGAATTGACATGTTTTCCCTTCCGTCCCGTTACTTTTTTTATAATTCTATAACCTTTAACCGCCAACTTTGCTATCAATAAATTTCATCATCATAAATGGAGTCCTGGAATAGTAGAATAGTGGATTTCAATTTTTCTAAAATGGAAATATTACATTATTCCAAAATTCCTCCATTCCATTGTTCATTTTATATGTTGATACTTCAAATCTTTCACTCAACCAGGTATGCCATTTTTAATACGTCATGGTAATTACCGTCAAGACAGCACTCGTTGCGTAAAATACCTTCAACTTTAAAACCGAGCTCCTCATTTAGTTTAATATTCCGTATATTTGCATCCAGGGAGTTCAGATAAATTTTTTTTAATCCTAATCTCGAAATACCAAATTGTAACCATAGCCGGGTCGCTTCTTTGGCAAGCTCCCTGCCCCGGTATTCTGGCTCACCCATTAATTTTCTTAATTCTGCTTTTCGCTGAATTTTATCATAATGAAGAAACGCCAGCAAGCCAATTGGCAACTGTTGCTCATCTCTCAGCGTAATAACTCCTAATAAACTTCGTTCATTTCTAATAAACATTTCAATTTCTATTGCTTCTGCTGTCGTTCTACATATTAAAAACTGTTTACCCTCTTTTTCAGTCAGCCATTTTTTTAAAATATGTATATCATCTTTTTCAATAAATTCTCGAACTTTAATACCCTCTCCAATCAATGGCAAACCAACCTTTTTTTGTGGATCGTAACTCAAAGTTATGTTTTGAGGAATTTCAGCTTGATATCCATTTCTCATTGACATATCTAACAACACATTGACAAACCTTAAATAATCGACCTGCTTGAATCCATATTTAACAGTTTCTTTAAAAAGGCTTCTTGCCAGTGTCTCAATTGTTGCATTTGGTATTGAATCGGTGGATACACTCATTGTTAATCCTCAAAAAATTTAATTCTGAATCACTATTTACGGAGGCTGCAGCAATTATCCATTTTAGAAATTCAATATCTGAGAAGCCTGTTCAATATAGAGTCAAAGTTGTCACGTTATTATAGTACCAATCTCAATCAATTGCGGAAATATTGAATAGCAAATCGTATGGAAAATTTCAAAGTCTAACATAAACATTTATTTTCTTTCCCTGAAAAAATGAAATTACCATTTTGTATTTTGTTGATTTTTTAAAGATTGTAAGTTTGTTCTCATTTGTTGAAAGCTGTCATACCGGTTTGTTATATTTTTATGTGAGTCAGAACATAAGATAACAAAAGTTTAACATGCTCTTTGAATATTATTTTCTGCAAACCATTTAAATATAAGTAATTTATGGTGTGTCTTTAGTTCATTATAGTGGATCAATAATCAGGTAATTTCAAAAAAATATTTCACGCAAAAACAATTAAGGGTAGGTATAATATCAACAGAAAGAATAAAAGTTTTCAATTCTATTAATTAATCAAATGTGAAAATAATTAAATTTATATTATAATTCAATGTAAATCAAAATGGTCATTTCTTAATGCTGGAGGATCACACTCATGGTTAAGAAACCATTAATCACAACACTTGTATTGATTGTTACTTTCGCTTTTGTTGTCAATGCGACCGAAAATCAAAAATCGATCAAGCAAATGACTGACGAAGCAGAGAGCATCATTATCGGTAAAGTGGCGAAACAAAAATCTGAATGGGATAGCA
>CBFDBN010000412.1:0-3989 GCA_965603055.1 uncultured bacterium
TATCTGTCTTTCATTGATATCCTTTAATTCGGACGCAATTGTGTATGAATCTTCATTGTACGACATCACATCGAACCATCACTACATTTAACTATTCAATTAACAAAAAAATTATTCGACAAGAAAGCCATTTCAAATTTTAAACTGTCGTTCACATTTTTAATATATACTAATATGAATAAAAAAGCAAGCGGTTTTTAAACAGTCTTTCTAAAAGTTATCAGTTACTTAGTGCCGAACTTATTTGTCAATTCAATACCGACAACAAACATGTTTTGACAAAATTTAACTTTTTTTATTAATCCAGATCGGGTTGGTTAAACATCGACCGATTCGACCATCGGTCATCTTTGTCGTTAACTCGGCACGAAAATAGGTACGTTTACTTACAACAGGCAGGTTTTGTTCCAATTTAAAATGAGAAGGAGTGGAAAATTTATTGATTATTAATTGAGGAATTTCCTTTTTTGTAATTAAATCTCCGCGCAAAACGTGGATCAATTCTAATTTACCAAATTCATCAGTCGATTTTGCTTTAATGCTTAAAACAAACTGCTCCCCTTGAATCTCATCCCCGATCATTGCCGTCTCTCCCCGTTCATTTATAATCGATAGATCAATAATTGGACCGCTGGTAACCAGGGAATGGTTAGATTTCACAGCCTTGATAATATTTTGTTTATTAAAGTTTTCAGTCACCCTAATAGCGGTCCGCATATTGCCAAATAGTTGAGAATAATTTTCTCGAAAGGTGAAAAACGGAAAACCAATTTGACGGAAACGATTGAAATTGCCATGGGCATCATTGCCAGCAATCAGTCCTAGCTTTTTTCCTGCTAATAATAGTTTCACCCAATTGGAAGAGCCTTGATGAAAAGAATCGTCATATTCCCCATTCCAGATTTGAAAGCCATCCAGCCGATAATGTTGAAAATCCTGCCATTGCCAATGTCCGCGACGAATCAGTAGCCATTGCAGAAAGGGAGTAGGCATTTCTGGATGCCCGGCAATGGCTAAAGCATCATCCTCAATTTGATCAAAAATTTGTGGGATCGAGAGATCAGGTTCTGTCTGAAACCAGCGTTCAGCGCCATCCCCTTTGCCATGAATAAAATTTTTATTATTGATAACAAGCAGATGGACATTTCGGTTTTGATGGTTGCCGGCTGAAACTTCTTCACCGGGAAGGATGACAAAATCCGATAGCTGGCTGTTCAACTCATCTACTTCATTCCAAAGTTTATGCCATTTCGGAACATTATGATCATTGTTCACCCATGAATCCTCAAGATCGTCCAGGTCATACGAATGGTCGGTAACTGCAAAGAAATTTAATCCAATCGCCCGAGCCATTTCGACAGTTGCGGCTAAAGGCGCACCGAATTCCACCTGATCCTCGGTATAATTGCTATGGTAATGAAAATCGCCGAAATCCCAATTATCAAACCTGGGGAGGGGATCTTTGGCGAGATGGACTTTCAAGGGCTGATGAGAGGAAATGCGGTAGTTATCGTTATGATATTTTTTTGTTTTTCCATTGATTTTGATAATGATCTGGACATCAATTTTAACCCGGTCAGTCAAATCTGCTGGTTGCTCCAGGAAGAACATTCGACTCCAGAAACGATCACCATAAATTGACAGATTTAGTGGAATAATTTTTTTTAAAATTAATTTATTATTCTGTTTTATTTCGATCAGGATTTTGAGAATTTCAATAGGGAAACGATGGGCGTCTTTAACCAAAAGTAAAACAGGAATCGGCTGACCTGGCTCGATACGAAATGGAACATCAGCGACTATTTCTGGCTCTTTCTTAAAGAGACGGCTATAAATTCCTTTAAATTTATAATGCGTCTCTGCATAAAGGATAATCGGTATTATTAATTCTGGAGGTAGAATGTTCATAATAGCTGTTGGATTAAATAAAGTAAGTTGTAAATCAGCAGTCACCAGTATTCAGTCGATAGTCGCTGTTATTTAATTGGGAGGTGTTTCATCAATGATAAGCGACGGACAACTGGCATCATACGAATATATTTATCAATGCCATATTTCATTTTAGAAACCATGCTTAACAAAAAATATCGATCCATCTTGTAGAGAAACGACGGATCAAAATAACAATTGATGGTACAACCGTCACAGAATGGAAAAGTTCCCTGCTGTTTTTTCAATAATTTATAGGTTTGAGAATGAAGAATTTGTTTGATGGTTGATCGAATCGGGATTGCCAATTTCTGATGGTGAAAACAGGGAAGCAGCAGATCATTTTGCGGTGAAATCACAACTGACGAAGAAATTGCCCGACATCTCGGTTTCAACCGGGGATTACCACCGTTTCGAATGAACTTATGTAACGCCCGATTGATGTAAACGTAGGGCTCTTTTCTCAATTGATCCAGGTAATCCATTGCCTCTTTTGTAATCGACAATTGGCTGCTATATTTAAAAATTGGATTCACGATTAAAATTAATTTCTGTTCCCGGGCAAAACGGCTTAATTCATCAATTGCCTTAAAATTGGTTCGGGTTGCAGTAAAAAGCAAATCAGGACGCTCTCCCAGGCTTTTGGCAACTTCGATACTTTCCATTACGCTGGCAAAGGAACCTTTTCCTCGAAGTCGATCGTTCTCTTCTTCGTCAATCGAATCCAAAGAGAAATGCAGCAGGTTGACCAATCCCTTTAATTCTTCAGCGCGCTGGGGATAAAGCAGGCAATTCGTTGTAACCGACGTGTAAAACCGATGTCGTTTTGCCAGATTTAGCATTTCTGGCAACAGGGGATGGAGCAATGGCTCGCCGCCAGTAAAATCAATAAATTTAATCCCAATTTTTTTGAGCTGCGGAAGATTGTTCGCCATATCTTCCCGGGAGCAATCCGCTGTTTCCTGATAGCTTTTCTTTTTCCAGAAATCACAAAAAGAACACTTCGCATTACAGCGATAGGTAATATAATAGTTGCAGAGGATAGGTTTCATAATTAATACTTTAACATCTGAAAATACATGCATTTTTTGCTACATAATACTCAGTTCTTCTTATTTTCGATTAAAAACAAGTTACTTGCAATGACTACTTAGTGCCTGAACGAAAACACAACTTTGTGTCATTTCGATCCGTCAGTTGACGGAGAAAAATCTGTAAGTCCAATATTTGTGTAAAAAACAGATTCCTCATCCCGATAGATCGGGATTCGGAATGACATTTTTACTACAAATTTTATAATTTTTTCTTACCATCAACATCAGAGATTTGTCTGCTTAAACTGTGGCAGATATTCCCTATTTTTTTGAAACATTTCCACCACCATTTTCCTAATTTCCGCCAGCGACAATTTCGCTGCCGTCAAAGGATCATGAGCTATCGCTTGATAGATCATCATAACATCACCTTGATAGAATCCTTCGACTGCCATCATTTCGGTCTGGGCAGTGAGGTTTGTCAAAATTGCACAAGAGTCTGGAATACGACCGACATGGATTGGCTCAAAACCTTTGCGTGAGGCAAGGACAGGGACTTCGACACAGGCTCCTTCGGGCAGGTTGGTGACCAGTCCAGTGTTCGGTACATTGCCATTAAACTCATACAGTTCGCCGCCCAGGTAAGCATTGATAATGTATGCAGCATATTCATGTCCCCGTTCCAATGAAATCGGGCTGTCGCTGTTCAGCCAATCGAGAAATTCCTGTTTCCATGTTTTTTCTGAATGAAGATATTCGTTCAAAATAAAAGCATGATGCCCGGGATTCCAACCTGTACTAGTGGTGCAGTATTTCTCAATCAAATCGGGTCGCTTACGGAACCACCAGTTGTATTCGGAATTGTGTCCGCTGGATTCGGTGACATAGTAGCCGAGCGCCAGAAACATTTCATTGCGCACCTGTTCTTCGTTGTAAACCTTTTCATCGTTCATCACAACTTCTCGAAGCCTGGGATAAATAGCTTTACCCTGGTGTTCCAGCTTTAAAAACCAGGCGAGGTGATTG
>CBFDBN010000413.1:0-3987 GCA_965603055.1 uncultured bacterium
GTTGAAACAGTCAAACCGCCGATGACGGTGATTGCCATGGGTGATCGCACTTCCGCGCCTTCGCCGATTCCCAGGGCTAATGGAAGTAATCCAAGAATTGTGGTTAAAGCTGTCATCAAAATTGGGCGTAATCGAGAGCGACCGCCTTCGACAATGGCTTCGATTTTTGCCATACCCCTGGATCGAAGTTGATTGATCAAATCGAGTAACACAATGGCATTATTCACCACAATTCCAGCTAATAAAATCAGCCCAATAAAGACAACCACGCTGATCGTCGAGCCAGTCAACCACAGGGCAAACACAGCGCCGATCAACGCCAATGGAATTGTGAATAAAATGACGAACGGATGAAGGAACGATTCAAACTGTGATGCCATGACTAAATAGACCAGAAAGATCGCCAGCAACAGTGCAAACTGCAAAGACCGGAATGAGACTGCCATTTCTTCGTTCTGCCCGGTCAGGCTGGCACTCAAACTATTGGGAATGGGCACCTGGCTAATGATCGCATTGATCTCTTCGGCAGCAGCGCCCAGGTCGCCTTCACGCAAGTTGGCTGTTACCAGCGCCACCCGTTCCTGATCGATCCGTCGAATTTCGCCGGGACCGGTATCCACGACAATGTCTGCCACGGCTTCCAGCGGTACCGGGCGCTCACTTTCTGGATTGACTACCAGCTTTCTGATCTTTTCCACTGAATTTCGTTCTTCTTCCCGGGATCGCACCAATACATCAATTTTACGGTCATGCCAGGAATAACGAGTTGCCACTTCGCCCCGAACTTTGTTGACCACACGATCAGCGACTTGATAAACCGCCAGCCCCAATGCTGCGGCTCGTTCCCGATCAAAATGGATCTGAATTTCCGGGTGTCCCGATTCCATGGTTGATTTTACATCGGCAAATCGGGACGAAGATTCCATTCGTCGTGCGATTTCGCGGCTCACCCGCTTCAGATGAGCCAACTCAAAGCCAGCGATCTCTATTTCGATGGGCGTTTTAAAACTGAACAACGTTGGTCGGGCAAATTTGTATTGCAAGCCAGGCAGATCGTCCATATTCTCCCGCAGTTGCGCCATGACGGTTTCTTCGTCTATCCGTTTCGATCCTGGCTGCAAAACCACATTCAGCTCGCCCCAATTTTCTCCGCCCTGGTCGGGATTAGCATCCATGCGATTGCCGGTTCCAGCCACAGAAAACATAGTGCTAATTTTTTCAATCTTGTTGGCTGAATTTTGAACTCTGGCAATCATAGCATCGGTGTAGTTCAAAGGCGTACCTGGTGGAAGCTTGAATTCGACTTCAAATTCTCCTTGCGATAATTGAGGGATCAGCTCTACACCAAGAATCGGGATCATGATCAACGAAATGATAAATAAGCATAATGCAACGCAGAGCACCGCAATTTTATGATTCAATGACCATTGCAGCAGCTCCGGGTATCTTTTATCAATAGCACCATAAAATTTATAAAATCCTTTAAGCAACGGCTTCATCAACAATCGAACGACCCGTGCAATGGTTTGAGCGATGATGCGGAAAATTTTGACAAAGAAAACCGGGAGTTTGGTGAAAACAAATAATCGAATTTTCCGCATCATCCTGCCAAATCGAGTTTTCGGTTGTTTGAGCTCGGGCGATAAAATAATTTCGCGTCTTTTGCTCTGCAAGGATGCCAGCATGGGAATGAGGGTTAATGCCACTGCCAGCGAAGCCAGCAATGCAAAAGTGACGGTTAGCGCCTGGTCTCGAAATAGTTGACCTGATATCCCTTTTACAAAAACCAGTGGAAAGAAGACAGCGACAGTAGTGAGCGTCGAAGCCGTAACAGCCATACCCACTTCGCTGGCGCCATCTCGAGCAGCTTCGAGAATGCTTTTTCCCTTTTCCCGGTGCCGATGGATATTTTCCAGCACCACAATTGAGTTATCCACCAACATACCAATTCCCAGGGCAATTCCACCCAGCGACATGATATTGAGTGTCAAATCAGCGCCGTACATGAGATTGAACGTGGCGATTACCGAAACCGGGATGGACAGGGCAATGATCACCGTCGTCCAGAAATTTTGCAGGAAAAAGTAAAGAATGATCACCGCCAAAATTCCGCCGATGATCCCCGCATTGATCACTTCATTGACAGCCTGCCTGATAAATGTTGATTGATCGTAAACTTTTACCAGTTCAAGGTCCTTGGGCAGAATATCCCGCACCCGGTTCATCCGGTTTTCTATTGATCGTGCCACGGCAACGGTGTTGGCATCACCTTCTTTGTAAATCGCAATTTCGACCGCCTCGATGCCGTTCAATCGGGTTATGGCTTCCCGTTCCTTGTAGCCATGCCGAACCGTAGCAATGTCCCGCAAATAAATTGGTTTTCTGCCATTGCTGGAGATGATCACATTGCCGATCTCTTCGATGGATTTAAATTGATTGAGCGTCCGAACCAGGTATTGCTGCGTACCTTCTTCCAGCCTGCCGCCCGAGAGATTGACATTTTCAGCGCCCAGTTGGCGGGCAAGGTCTTCAGTGGGAAGCTTCAGTTGCGCCATACGCCATTGATCGATTAGAATCTGGATTTCATCTTCCAGTCCCCCGCTGACTTTTACAGCAGCCACACCAGGAGCCGCTTCCAGCTCCTTTTTGATCTGTTCCTCAGAAAAACGTCGGAGATATTTCAACTCATCTTCATCAAAATCTTTTTCATCATTTTCACTGTGGGAAACGTACTGAATTTTCGGCTTGTCCTGGGGAGTATCCGTTTTTTCTTCAGAATCTTTCCGATAAAAACCGAACCGCATAATCGGATCGAGCGAAGGATCAAAACGGAGAATCGTGGGGCGTTGCACTTCCAGCGGTAATTCCAGCACATCTAACTTTTCACGGGCATCGAGTCCAGCATAATCCATATTGGTGCCCCACTCGAACTCTAACAGTACATCGGACTGCCCGGATCGAGAGATTGAGCTGACCCGCTTAACATTTTTTACCACACCCAGGGCTTCCTCGATCGGTTTGGAAATCAAATTCTCGATTTCTGCTGGAGCCGCGCCGGTGTATTCGGTACGAATCGTCAGCGTCGGGTAAGTCAAATCAGGCAACAAATTAATTTTTAACCTGAGAAACGATACAAAGCCAAAAAGTACAATTGCCAGGGTAAACATGGCGATTGTCACTCGTCGGCGGGTTGATATTTCTATTATTTTCATATTCAATCCAAATTTTAATTACATCAAGATATTCAAATCGTTATCAACATCCCCCTAAATCCCCCTTCAAAGGGGGACTTCGATTTAAGAATTCCCCCCTTTGAAGGGGGCCCAGGGGGGATGTCTATTATAAAAATTAATGTTCTCACTTCTTCGCAACCTTCGTCACAACCAATTCCACCTTTGAGCTATCCTTCAAGCTTCCTTTTCCGGTAGTCACAACCGTATCTTGAGGAGCAAGCCCGGCTAATATTTCAATATGCGTGGTATTTACATAACCGGTTTCCACGACCTGTCGTAATGCCAGACTATCCTTTACCACGTACACAGCCGATTCTTTATCCTCTGCCATGATCGCATCTTTGGGAACGAGCATCGTATTGTTTCGAACGTCATAAATAATATTCAATCGGGCGAACATGCCTGGCTTCAATAGTCGGGAAGGATCGTGCATTTCGACGGTCACTTTCACGGTGCCGGTAGCGGGATCAACCACCGGGCTGATGCGCTTTATTTTGCCAATGAATTCTTTGTCCCTGACTGCATCGATACCAAGCTTTGCCGGCTGACCAGCTCGAAGTTTCGCCATCTGTCGTTCTGGTACGTAAAGCACAGCCAGCAGCGGATCAAGACTGGTGACGCGAAAGGTTGCCTGGTTGGGAAGCACCATATTGCCAACTTTAATTTTACGCTCCGCTACGACCCCGCTAATCGGTGCACGAATAGAAGAATAGTTCAAATCCAACTGTGCCAGATCATAAGCTGCTTTTTGATG
>CBFDBN010000414.1:0-3960 GCA_965603055.1 uncultured bacterium
TAGAAAGATAGGTTGACGGCTATGGAGCGCAGTGGAGTGAGGAATCTGTATATTTCACTATAAGTTGTTTGGATAACCAGATTTCTCGCTTTGCTTGAAATGACACGTTTTTACAGATGAATTTTAATAATCTGACTAAGTATTCTTATAAATAACAACTTATGAGGTTTTAATAACTTTGAAACTAACTCAAAGAGAGATACTGTGGGCGAATTTTTTCTTTTCAGTTTGAAGCGAAACTTCGCCAATCTTTAGATTTCCTTGTTTGAAGATTATTGCCCCTGTTCGAATAGTCTCTGCATATTTTCAAGCTGAATTTTAATAACTGGTTTAGCCTTTCCAGGATCGATTGCCAGGCTAAGCGGCTGATCAGCGCTCCCGGGAGCTTCGATTTTAATGAGGTGAGAATTTCCTGTCTCCCGTTTTTTCTTTATTAAAAAATCATAAACCTGTAAGCCCAGGGCGACAATGCTGGTCATTTGAACGGCAACATTAAAGTAAGCCGTTACATCTTTCAGACCTCCCTCATCGGGAATCTCCTTCGCAGTGATTTCGTTTCCTTTAAAAATCTCCTGTATATCATCAGCTAAATGCGCTGGTGTCTGCATGCGGATATTTAGTGTGCTCTTCATAATTCTCCTGGTGTTTTTTTAATGTTCGAACGCATCCTTTCAAAGGTTGCAAACCTTTGAAAGGATTTCTTTCTAGAATGCTAAGGATAATCGTAAAGGACTCAGAATGACGTCATTATAAATTTAATGTAAAAAAGTAATCTTTTGTATCTTTTGATAGTCCCTGGTTTTCATCTGGACTAAATAAACGCCACTCGACAAAAGTATACCATCTTGATCAGAACCATCCCAAATTACTCGATGGTAACCCGGCGCTAATTGTTGATCCACCAGTGTTTTCACAATTTGACCCAATGGATTGAAAATTTTAATGGAAACATTGGCAGACACTGGCACATCAAACTTAATCACGGTATATGGATTAAATGGATTGGGATAATTTGGATGAAGTGCAAAACTGCCGGGCAGATTGTATTGCTCGGACGGGGTGGCAGGAGTTGAATCGACCAGCTTCAATGTAGCTTGAAATAATAATGATATAGCTTCAGCAGACCAGTTTACTGCGTTAAAACCAAAAGCTCGTCCATTGATTGCCTCAGATAGTAATACCGCTGGATTAGACGCGGCAGTTTGATATAAGGCGATAAAAAAGTCTCCATTTACAATTATATTTTCGCTGGAGACGTCAACTGTAACAAAATCCCCATCAGGTAATACTGGAAAAGAAACTGTTTTTTGATTCATTAGATCATTCCCTGGCGATCCATTGGAATTCTCCAATATGGCTGCCTGAAAAGTACCACTATTATCTGATTGAAGGTAATAACTGATGTCTACAATCTGCCATTTATAGCCCCTATATTTACTTTCGTAAGGAAGCGACATGCGAGATGCCCAGCCGGCGCCAGCGCCATCCCACCAGGTTATGTAATATGGCGGATAATCTATAAAATGAGAGATTGGATAACGCAACGAATCAACTATTAATAATCTTCTTTCTAAGCCCAATAGCTCAAGCAATGAATTGGCCGGGCGAATGAAATTATCTAATGAGTCAGGGTCATAAATATCTAATGCATAACTGATATCATTTCTTACGCCCCCTGGGGAAAAATCTTGATCTTCTGGTGCCATTGTCCAGACGACATTTTGAGCCGTTTCACGTCGAATTTCAGGCGTGTAAGTTTCTAATTGGTTGCGGTTTAATCCAAACTTCGCGTAAGGCAGCAGCTTACCGAATTTATTTTTTCGCTGAATTCCACTTTTTAGAAAAGAGGTTTGATTAATCTGACCTGGTTGTTCAAACCAGTCAATGAATGCTGCAAAACGAGTCTCATCATCGGTTAGCGTTTGATTTGCTTTTATCTTCGAATCAATTTGTTGCATTTTTGTATCGAATTTTTCAAAACCTTGAATCATTTTAGCAATGCGGGGAATCGATTCTAAGCTATCCACAGTTGGATTAAATACAGTGGTAGTATCGGGGACAGGTAAATTGACATCATAACAGAGTGCATAGATCAAAACATCATTTACATAAGAATTTAAATTTGCAGCTTGATCTAATTCCGGTTTTCCGCCCCCGGGAAATCGAGATCTTCCTCCAAGAACTGTTAAAAAACTTTGAGCGCCACTATTGTTTTCATTATTTAACAGATGGATACCGGGAGATAATCCGCCAAAAAGTGTACCAGCCGGAATAATAATATCAAAAGAATCGGTACGCGTAGATGAAACACGAAGAATTAAGCCAAGATTTCCCCAACTGCCGGAGCCTAATACCCGGGCTTGTATATCAGGTACGTTACCTGCCATAATGTTGCGAACATTATATGATGGTATGACTTGAGCAAAAAGAGATGGTTTGAAGATAGGCAGGATTAGTAAGAATAATACAACCGATATGATTACACAACTTTTTTTATTCAACATAATCTGTTCTCCCTTTTCATTTTTGAGTGAAGAAATTCTGTTTTACAATGATTTAATGAACTTTTACGGGTAAAAGCGAAGTTCTCTTTTTTTATTTGATGATATCCGTGAAGAATATAATCCCATTAGTTCCTGGATCTTATATTATTAATATAGATTGTTTTAGTCTAAAAGTCAAGATAAATTTGATAATATTTAAAAAACTATTGGACAAATTGGCGATTTGTCCAACAAAATATTACTTGACTATCGTTCATAAAATTATTAACTTATTTTTAATTATTTTGGGAATTAAATAACGGTGAAAGGAATGGAATGTGAGCCAGAATTATCGTATGCTGTTTGAATATAATCCTGAAATTATCTATTTAAATCACGCCTCAACCGGTCTGCTCCCCAAAAGAGCAGTTACCGCGATGATCGAATATATCGAAGCCCTCTCCAGCGCCGGGGAACCATCTATTGAAGGGCTTCTATCAATGCAGGCGGATTTTCGATCTGAAGCCGCTAAATTGTTGAAGGTTGCTCCCGGGGAAATTACTTTCATCCGAAACACCACCGATGGCTTGACCCTGGCGCTGCATTCCATCGATTGGCAACCCGGTGATAATATGGTAGTCCAGCAAGATGCCTTCCCTGCCAGTCTTTATGTTGCTGCCTACTGCTTCCCTCAGGTTGAAAAAAGATATGTCCCGCTTCAAAACGGCAAAGATTATTACGAGCGATTGAATCAACAAATCGATGAACATACCCGGGCAGTCGTCGTTGATTACGTCCATTTTTTGTCCGGCTTTCGCCTGGATTTAAAGCAGCTCAGTGAATTAAAGCAAAAACATAATTTCTATTTGATCGTGGATGGCATCCAGGGACTGGGAGCAGTTCAGGTTGATTTAAAAGATACAGCAGTAGATTTCTTTGCAGCCGGCGGTGTAAAATGGCTCAATGCACCAGCCGGGACAGGAATTCAGTTTGTCCGACAGGAGATACTCGAAGAACTGGTACCGTTTCACATCGGCTGGGCTGGCGCTGAATACGAAGACCTGACCAGCCTATACCCGGTGCGTCCACTTTATAAGGATGCTCGCCGTTTCCAGCCTGCCAATGATAATTACATTGGTATGAACGGATTAATCGAATCGATCAAGCTGATTCACGAAATTTCGGCGGAAAAAATCGAGCAAGAAATCATACAAACCACTGGCAAAGTGATTTCCACCTTGAAGACTCACGGCTATACTCTCCTGACTCCAGATGATGGTTCAAAGCGAGCGGGAATTGTATCATTCAAGCATCCGCAGGTTGAAAGTAAACGGTTGTTTGAGATGCTCCAGCAAAATCACATCATCTGCTCATTGCGAGAGGGGTGGATCCGAATGGCATTTCATTTTCATAATACAGGTGAAGAATTTGAACAGGTTTTTGATATACTTCAATCAACAGCTAAAGGTGGTTAATA
>CBFDBN010000415.1:0-3960 GCA_965603055.1 uncultured bacterium
AAAAAAGTAACAATAATTGTAACAATAATGAGGTTTCGATCTTTCATTTGATTCATCTTCTTATTTTATAAGTAGATTACACATTTCCTAACAGGCAGAACCAAAAAGCAAAAATGAACCGCTAATTATGCGAATTATGCTAATTTTTTAACTAGCATAATTAGCGAAATTCGCGGTTAAAAAATCTTTACTCATTGTGCAAGAAGTTCACTGTTTAGGCAGTTATCACCCAATTCCCTAATGAATAGCAATTTCCGTTGTAAAAAATATATTAAAAAGTGGCGCCTGTAACACGTACCAGTTGTATCTCCCTGCCTGCTCATCGGTTCGAGTATAATCCACTGTGTATTGAGCCCGCATGAAATTATCAGCACGATTCAATATATTATTGGCTTGAATACGAAATGTAAAATCGATTTTATCTGTCTTTTTGGTTAAGCTAATCTGGCTGCTTAAATCTAAAAAATGCGGCAGCTTAGCGCTATATACTATTCCCTTTCGGTAAGGTAAATTATCAGCACCAATGTAGTCTATTGTTTTTACCCATTGATTGGTGTAGGTTCCGTAATAGTCATCCCAATAATTGATACGAAAATTAAATCGAATTTGTGCCGACGGGGAAGCATTCAAAGTATAGCCCATCGAACTCGTCAGCATTTTTTCCGGGGCAAACGGCACGACTTTTCCTTCGACATCGCTGGCATCACTGCCAAAAATCTCCTTCACAGTCATCTCCTTCCAGCGATTTCTGGCAAAAGTAACTGCGGTAGCAAAATCGAAGTTATTGTATCTCCAATTCATTTCACATTCAACGCCTTGAAATAGTGCATTCCCGGCGTTCATCGTTGTTCGTCGATCGTTAATATCGATAACAGATTCAATTTTATTGTGAAACATCGAATAGTAATAGCCTAAATTTAACCTGAGATTCCTCTCCTGATATCCAATCCCGAATTCAAGACTATTTACTGACTCGGGAACAATTGCCTGGGCTTCCTCATCATCAGGATAATATTTTTTCTGGAATAAAGGTCCCCGGGAAAAATCGTACCAATCTAAAATAGCTGGTTCTTTTTTTGAATTTGCCAATCGCGTAAATAAATTCAGCTTAGCTGTTAGATTGTAGTTGATACCAGTCCAGGGCGTAAAATAGAAATATTTCCGAAGATAATCATTGCACCAGCTATATTTTCGATCTCCCTTGAGATCAGCCGTTGTTCGTTTAGCCACATCAAAAAGCTCCCAGGTTCCAAAATCTAACAATGGAATTCGATTTTCGATAACCTGGGAATGTGTATAAAATATTTGACTCCCGGCTTGAACCGTCAGCGATGGCTGGGGTTTCCATTTAATGCGACCGAAAATTGAAAAATTGTATACCCTGGTATCGTAATCATATATGGATTGAATTTTGCTGGTGTAATTATGAATGCCAAGCGGTGCCCAAAGTTGCCGATCCTGTGCCTCTACGTTACTGATCTGTAAAAACCATGCTTCACTGACCCGATGTCCTCGCCAAATTCGACTTTCAATTCCATAGTCCGCAGAAAGCTTTTCGTTAATTGTATCATTTAGATAACTGATTAGCCCAAGCTGCCAGTGATCCCGGCGTCGTCTATTCTGAAAACTATGACTGTGTTGATCAGCAAAGAAATTAGTTCCTATAGCAAATCTATTATACACTTCAATTCCTTTAAAAAAAGAAGGATAATCACCTCTCGCTGGTATAAAATCAGTTGTCTGGAGATCATAATCATTATATAAATATTGGGCATGATAGCCGAAAGCCTGGGCATCCTTTCCCCTGGTACATGACTGAAAATCTACTATGCCGCTTTCCACATCAAACACATCGTTGTTCAGTGATTGATCTGCTCCTTTGCCGATGGTGAAAAAGAGATTATTAACCAGGTTTTTTTGTTCTGATATGTGCCATACGTGCTTCAGTGTCCATAAAGGCTTGGTGTAATAATTCTCCTGCCAGATATGATCTTTTCGGTTGTATTCCCGCCCCAGTGTTTCAAGCAAATGAATGTCCTGCAAAGCAAAGGCTTGATTATGTGCCTGTGGAGATACAAAAAAACTAAAAAGAATTTTATGTTTATTGAATATACTTTCTGCATCTAATCCTAATGTAAAGCCATCATAAGTCGTCCCTAAAATATAAGAATCGCCAGTTTTGTATTCAAAGTAAAAACTTAAATTGAGTAATCCATTATATTTCGGTCCGGTGCTGAATCTGCCGGCATAAGTGTAATTTAACGGATATTCAACTGGTTCGAGTTCTCCATTGAGTGGATTGATATACATTCCAGCATTTGGTCCCGATTGAATTCCCATTCGATTGAAGCGACCGACTGAGAAACGGAAACTTTTCTCGGGTTTTGAAGCAACGCCTATTGTATTAATATGCATCGAGCCTCCAAAATCACCTGCTCCATAGAGTGAAAATCCCGGACCCCGATGAACTTCAACAGATTGTGCTGCATAAGAAAGACCTGCCCAGTTCGACCAATAGACCTGATGATCTTCTGGATCATTCATGGGAATATCGTTAATCATTAATTGTACTTTATCCGATGCAAATCCCCGGATTGCAATTTCAGATTCACCCAGACCGGCTGTCGAGGTCCATACACCTGGAACGTTTTGAATGAGATCAGGGAGATCACCAGTCGTGTAATTACCAGCTAATTTTTCTGACGATAGGATTGTGAATGAAATTGGTGTTTCCCTTTCAATCGCCTGATTTGCGTCTGATTTTGCCGTTACAATGATACTTTGTCCTTCGATGACGACAGGCGCGAGAAATATTTTTAACGAAATTTTTTCATCATAAGAGACAGTAACTTTTTTTTCAACCGGTTTGTAACCGATATGCGTAATTCTTAATACATATTTTCCTGGTGGAATATTATTTATGGAAAAATGCCCCAGTTCATCGGCAGCAGCACCAAGCGAAGTTCCAGCTATTTCTACATTCGAACCAGCTAATGCATTACCCGTTTTGCTATCAATCACTTTTCCTTTGATTGAATTTGAATAAGCGAAAAGAGTAGTGGGAAAAAAAATGAAAGCAGCAATGAAAACAATTTTACTATATTTTTTCATCTTGCATACCTGCTATTTAAAAATACAATAATGATTTCATAGCGATGGGTAATAAAAAGCCGATGGGATTTAACCCATCGGCTTATGACCTAAAATTAGTTTCGATGATTGACCAAAACTATTTGACCAGCATCATCCGTTTTTTTAGAATCACTCCGTTAACAGATAGACGGTAGTAATAAACACCAGAAGCAAGATTGGTTCCATCAAAGATGGTCTTATAATTGCCTGATGCCATCTGTCGATTGATGATCGTTTTAACTTCTCTGCCTAATACATCATATATCTTTAGTTCTACCAATCCCTGCTTTACAATGCTAAATGGAATGATCGTAGTTGGATTGAATGGATTCGGATAATTTTGACCAAGAGCATATTTTGTTGGGACTTCGGACAATGGGGTAGCTTCGACACCTGTTTTTTCCTTAACGTATCTCCAGACTTTATGGGCATTGAAACTGCACACATACGCGGTATCACCACTGGGACTAAATGCAACACCACGTGGGCCATTGCCAACACCTTCGATAAGATCTGGACTCGGCAAGAAACAATACTCCATTTTATTAAAATCAAAAACAAACAAGCCATTTGGAGAATTGTCACCAGCAGCGTATGCATTATCATGGGATACCCACATCGTCCCACCAGGTCCCCAATCGATCGTGGTACGCTGTACTGTGAAGATCATCTCAGCATCGCTATTCGTGTAAATACTATCAGTCTTGGTGTAAGTCACCAAATCTTCACTTGTCCAGTTGTATAACGGACCGCCACTACCACCCAAATCGCCTGACCAAATACCTTTGCCATCCGGGGTCACAACCGAACCGCGGGCATAACTCGGCG
>CBFDBN010000416.1:0-3951 GCA_965603055.1 uncultured bacterium
GTGTTTTTCCCAAAAGATGATTGGGAAAAGGTGAAAAAAATTGTCGCTGAAGCGGGAAAAACATTTCAAATTGAATTTAACAATACCGATCCAGACCTGAAAATTACCATTGAAAAGAATAGTGATGGGGATTATCAGCAAGTTATGACGGTTGAAGATACCCAACGACTGATCGATTTTATCTTTGCCATTCCCCATGGTGTCGATGTGATGTCTACCGATATTGACGGGTTGGTCGAAACATCCAATAATTTAGCGAATATCAAGATTGAAGATGGGACGGTTAAAGTGTTAACCAGCCAGCGAAGCTCGCTTATTTCACGTTTGGACGCCCTCACCAGTAGAATAGAATCCGTTGCCCGACTGGCTGGCGGCGAGGCAAAGAGTGGCGATGGTTATCCACCCTGGCCGCCGAGAATGGATTCACCGCTGCTTGATAAATCTAAAAAATTATATCAAAAGATGTACGGCAAAGAGCCAGTCGTGGAAGTGATTCACGCTGGATTAGAATGCGGTATTATTGGAGATAAAAATCCTGGTATGGACATGATTTCCATCGGACCTGATTTAAGGAATCCCCATTCGCCTGATGAGAAGATTAGTATTTCAGCTATCGGCAAGGTGTGGGATTTCTTTGTTGAATTGTTGAAGGAATTGAAGCAAGAAAAAGTTGTAGCTTAATATTTTTATTGAGTTATTATAAATTCAGTCAGAATTAAAAAGGGAACAGCGCCACTTTGCTGTTCCCTTTTTCACTTTCAGTTCAGAATCTTCTATTGATTTTGATTATCTTGATTGTCATTTTCGCCGTGTGTCTGATTCGTCTCCTCTTCGATTTCTTGCTGATTGGGAGGAAACTTTTCACCGAGTTTTACACGAGCCCATTCCCAGATATTTTCGCTGAAAACTGCTCCAACCAAGCATGTGAAAAATAATGCATACGAGTTTGGCTCGACTTCCTCAGTCGCGAACACTGCCAGTCCACCTTTGACCGACAAAAATACAACAACAGCAGCCGATAAACCCCGTATTACTGCTGAAGCCAGGTCTGTTACCAGCGGTTCGCCCGCCCTTCGTTGAGAATGTTCTCGAACTACCGATGAGATCAGTGATCCAAGCAAGCCGAAACCCAACATACCGGTGATCAAAATTAATGCATAAGAATTGGCTTGCAGCAACCAGCCCGATATCAAGCCAAAAATGCCCCATTGGGAACCTGGACCGGGCGGATCTGGCAGTTTACTGACCCCGGGCATTTTTATCCCTGGTGAATAGCTTATCACTGCCTGGCTCAAAACACTGGATTGATTGTAAACAGAATTCATCTTAAAATAGAAATTTTGAATCGCCTGATTATCACTTCTGTTTATCAATTTTAATCCACTTAGGTCATTTTCTACCGCAATTAAGGTTTCATCTACCCATTGTTTCAGTTGAGATTCAAACAACTGCACGAGTGTTTTAAAGTTATCCAGGTATTGATCATAAGAATTCAAATTGATACGCAGCCATTTAGAAATTTCTTCATAGTAATAAGCCTGATCTAAAGGACCCAATCCTCTAACATTGATCCGCAAGCTGCTTTTGGCAGAATTCAACAAAGTGGATTTTCTTTTCATTACATCGTTCTGCTTTGTTTTCCACATCTCGATAATCATATTTCTTTGTTGAGAAAGATCATCACGATTTCTGTTGAGTTGTTCAATCACTCCTTTCCATTGGGGTAAGCTATCAAGCTTTGCCAGATCATCCAGAGACGAATTTGATAACGTATCCAGGGGACTTACTGAATAATTCTCACTAAAACTTGCTAATGAATTTTCTTGATCGCTTGCAAGGTTTTCAAGCTCTTTTTCCCAATTCTCGTCAAAAACCGTATTTACTTGCTGCAGCCATGGTACGGCGATTATCGAGCACATAATTAGATAAGCACTGACGATAAAAATGAAGGTCAATAAAATATTTTTCCGTGTTCTGGGATTGATTCGTTGGATTATATTAATAAAAGTTGACCTCTCTTCTTTTTGATTGGCTTGCCTCATGATATAGCCGATCATCTGACCAATGAAGATCCATAAAGCGATAGCTAATATTAAATCTGGAATTCGGAGATCATAGAACAACTGCAATGCGGATTTGCCAAGCAAATTCCAGGTGTCTCGAAGTGTATGGAGCGTAATCCTGAATAAATTTGTAAAATCAACTCCACTATAGCTATCACCAAGATTAGTAAATGCATTGTTTAGAGCACTTATGAAATAAGAAATCAAATTAATAAAGAACCTGATGGGAGCTAAAATAACGGCACTTACAACTCTCGGAAAGATAATAGCAACAAAACCGAGACTGATCAATCGCACTGTTATTGTATCCCCAGAAAATCCAGCCAGTTTCCCCACATACATCAAAATAGCTCGGACAAACAAAAAGCCCAGGTAAAAACTGAGTAACAAGAAAAATGTCGATAAAATGGCGGCAAAAATGAACTCAATCGATCCGGCCCCAAAATTACGAGATGAATCGTTATCCAATAATAGCGCGGTTACAAAAACAATAAGTATGATTCCGATTATCGCTAAAAGGGAATAAATAATAACTCTGCCTGCTTTTGGAATTGCCATAGCTTGCTCCTTATAATGTATCATAAATATAAGAAAAATTTTGTATTTGTCAATAAAAATTTTAAAAGTGAATAAAAATTAAATTGATAATGTGTCAGGCAAAGAGCTGATGGAAAATCTGGTCTTTTTTTAAAAGAAAATGAAAAAATAGTTTGACTTTTTCAAATTAAATATTATAATTATACAAAGTCAAAAAACGATTGTTATTTAAATTTTTTCTTCTTTCCAGACAAAAATACTTTCCGAATTGATGATCGTTAATTAATATGATCAATTTTACTCATAGGTCAAAATTCTCTCTAAAGGTTTTCTTGTTTTGGCATTTTGCTTCCTTTTATGGATTCTATTCGATTCAAAATTTCTGTTCATTTGAAAAAACAGCATATCCACTATATTTCACTATTAAGCAAGATCAATTTTCTTCAATCAATAAAAAATTAATAACCTAACACAGGAGGGAAGTAAATGGAAATATTATGGTATTTGAAACCACATCATCAAATTCTGAAACGGCTTGTTTTAGTCGGTTTTCTGTTATTATTTGTATGCTCTCAATTAATGGCAGATGAAGGGATTGAAGATTTATTTGCCATTAAAGCAGACCGAATTATTACCGTGACCCAGGGTATTATCGAAAACGGTACGATCATCGTTAAAAATGGCATCATTGAGGCAGTGGGCAAGGATATTCCCATTCCAGTTGGTGCCGAAATCATCGATGTCGATACGATGCAGGTTTACCCGGGATTCATTGATGCCCATACCTCGCTGGCACTGAAGCAGCCCAAACGAGAGCAGCCAGCACAGCCCGGTTCTCCAACACGAGGTCGGTCTTCGGAAACGGCTTCGACTTCGCTTAATCCCGAAAAATTAGCTGCGGATGTGTTAAATTCTAAAGATTCAAAGATAGAAAAGGTAAGGAATACCGGCGTGACGACTGTACTGACCGTACCCAGCAGCGGAATATTTATCGGGCAAAGCGCTTTGATCAATCTTGGCGGGGAAAAGCCGGAAGAAATGATTTTGAAGTCACCGGTGGCACTGCATTTAGGCTATTCAGGTCAAAGAGGGAAATATCCTTCAACTTTGATGGCAGTTATTGCTTTTCAACGACAGACATTTTTCGATGCGCAACATCATAAATTGCTCCGGGATCGATATTCTCAGCAAAAAAGGGGCTGGAAACGCCCAACGCCAGACAAATCGCTGGAAGCATTGATACCGGTGTTGGAACGGCGGATGCCGATCATTATTTCTGCGACAGAGGAAAATGAAATTAAAAGGGCTTTAAGTCTCGCCAAAGAATTCAAGCTAAACTATATGCTCAGTG
>CBFDBN010000417.1:0-3951 GCA_965603055.1 uncultured bacterium
GAGACTTGAGATTTAACCGCTTTCATTTTTGCCCCATAAAGTTTGGTTCATGAGATAAGAAAATAGTTTTGAAATTCTAATACATCAAATTATCGTGCAATACGAAAACCGATATCATAACTTTTTTCATTTTGTCTAAAGCTATATCGAGTGGCGCATCCTAAATAAGATTCTGATGTATTCCAGGCTCCTCCTCGAATCACTTTTTCTGAGCCGGTTTCAGGTCCTAAAGGATTTTCATCAGGCGAGCTCTGATAGTAATTCTTTTGGTACCAATCATTGCACCATTCCCAAACATTACCCGCCATATCGTAAAGCATAAGCCCATTCGGTTGAAACTTCCCGACCGGTAACGTCCCCCGGTTATCGGAAAAATTTGCCATTTCACCTTCCAATATGCCCTGGTAAGATTGGTAATTGCAACGTGTACCCGGCTCTTCATCACCCCAGGGATATTTCTTCTTATCAAGATTGCCGCGAGCCGCACGTTCCCACTGTGCTTCAGTCGGTAAATGATAACCATCCTTTGTCGGATCATAGCTCCAGTTGGTCGTATCATAACAGGCTGTATATCCTTTCTTCTCACTTAGCCAATTACAATACTTTATAGCATCGTACCAGCTTATCCCAACCACTGGATATTCTGGATAATTAACCAGGTAATCCTGCGGTGGCTGATTGTTCCCCCCTTCTTGTGGATAAGAATGACCAGTCAGGTCACAAAAAATTTTATATTGTGCATTCGTTACAGTATAAGCAGAGATGAAATATTCATTTAAAGTAATATCATGCATGGGTTGTTGATCAAAAAGACCTGAGCTATCACCCATTGAAAAGGTTCCCGATGCAATAAAATCAACATTTCCCAGGTTTAAATCACTGGCTATCAATTTGACCTGAAAATTTTCTCCATATTGTTCCGGAAAATCTTCGCCAGCATCCCATGTAAGATGTAACGTATCTGAACCGGGGCTGATGTTAAAGCCATAATCCCCTGTAAAAGTATTAACCGGCACGTCAAATGTCTTACCGCTATCGTTGGAAACCTGGATATAAACAATCAGTGGATCGCCTTCGGAATCATGAACAACATACTGAATGTCAACCAGGAATGTCCCTTCACGTTGTTTCACATGAACCGTATCCACAACGGGATTGCTGTTTTGTGAGAAAATCCTGTTGTTCATTAAAAAACAAAGAAATAGAATGATTATGATGTTTTTTTTCATCATCAACTTTGCTCCATATATAAAATTAATCCATTCGAACTATCATTAAATCAATGAATTACTTGTTAGGCGGTACCGTGGGAGGTTTTGGCGGCGCTTGTAACGGTTCCCTGCTCCACCTTCCTTCATCCCAGACCCGTTCGATTTCTGATGCGCCATTTCGAGAGTCATTTCCTGGTAAAAATCCAAGATCTAAGTTTTGAGAGAGTCGATTTAAACGCTGCTGTGTTGACATGGAAGTCATCGCCCCACTTTCTAATGCAAATTCTGATTTTGACTTCTCGAAGATCATTGTGACATAAGTGCCGTGTTCAATACTTTCCAATGCTGCCGAGATGTCAAACATCTCTTGAGCCAGTGCAAAATTAGGATCAAGCTTATTTGCATCCTGAAAAAATAGCAGCGCTGATGAAAAATTACCCAGGTCATATTGGTCCAAACCACGACAATATACTTTAAAAGCATTAAAATTTCGCGTGGCAAATTGCCCGATTTGTTTTCTCTGATCAGGTGTCAATCGAATTCCTAATTGATCGAGAGCTGCAAATACAATCTCCTTTTCAATTTGAAATATTTGCTCAATATTTCCCCCGAATTCTTTGGTCTGAACATTGGAGCTCGATATCACATCAAGCAAATTTGAAGTAACAGTGAGGTCTTTACCGGCTTTGATAGAAAAAGCGCCATTAATTAAATTTCTGGCTCTCATAAGTCTCCCCATTCGGGGAACGCTGCTCTCATCAGTTAAGCCAGACATTCCGAGTTGCATCTCTTCAATGAGTTTCTGCAAATATATTCTTTCAAGAACTTTCAGACTTTTCACCTGGGAAAGGTCTGTAATTATCATTTCGGCCAGACCTTTGCTCAAGGAATTCCATTCAGGATCATCAATGACGTTCAAGAAGTTAAGCACTGCTATGGTACTTTGATCAATCTGGTCCATGCTCAGGCTGTTTTCCATCTTTATCGCCATTTGTGCTCGTTTTTCCATCTCGTCTTGAACCAGCAGCTTAAATTTTGCCTTTACCAAATTATAATATGGATCAGAACGAGACATTGCTGTGTAAAAGCGATAAACTTTTTTCGCTAAAGGCTTTTTATTCATCATTTCTAAATTCATTCCGGCATAAAATATCGCGCTGCCAAAATATTTATCAATCGATAAAATTTGTTTGCTAATGGCAAAAGAGTTGGCATAGTTCCCCAGGTGATAATAGGCAATCATCGCTCCGGCTAATGCACGGATATCACGCGACATAGCGAGGGAGCCATTCATCTCTGCAATCCTGATATATTCTCCCAACGCATTCTGGTAGTCATTAGATTTTATAAATCGATCTGCCATGCTGTAACGACCAGCCGAACATCCAATCAATAGTATACAGATTATTGACCAGGTAAAAAATTTAACTTTCACAGCAACTCCTTTCCCTGACGATTATTTTTTTTAAAGAGATTTCTGTTTTGATGGCTTTTATCTGCGAGACTTCGATTTTTAATTTGAAAATTCTGAGGTTTTCCATTTTCTCCTGTCTCAATTAGAAACATTCATCTTCCTTATTCCCCCAGATACCAGGCAAGATCAATCGAATTTTTATGAGGTCTTATCTATTTAATTTTTAAATAATATCGATACAGTATTATACAAGTACCTATAAAAACAATAATAAAATTGTACTCTGTGGGTGCAACAATTATTCCTTTTATAGAGTTATTTCAAAATTTAAACGATTCACAAGTTTTATTGATGATGATGTGGATTTATACTTGCTTTCGGTTAATTTTTCAGATAAAAATTGAGCATATACTGATTCCATCACTTGAAGTGATGTAATTAGTATGAAATTTTAATCCGTTATGAGTATAATATATTTTACCCTCATTAACTTTTGCCGAAAAAACATCTTGACTGCTGAAAGATTTTTTACTAAGTTATGTAATGAAATTTGAGATTAATCTTTTTAAAAAGGACTGGATATGATTATTGGCTTAACCGGGACAAATGCATCAGGAAAAACAACGATTGTCGATCACCTGTTTTCACAAAATTTTGAACATCATTCACTTTCAGATATTCTTCGCGAAGAACTCTCACGATTAGAACTTGAACCTACCCGTGAAAACTTGATTCGTATCGGAAACGATCTCAGGGAGAAACAAGGGGCTTCTGTTTTAGCCGATAATATCAGAGCGAAGCTATCTTCTAAAAATGCGGTTATCGATAGTATTCGCAACCCGGCCGAAGTGCTTTCATTAAGAAAACTGGACAATTTTTACCTGGTTGCTGTGGACGCGCCGGCAGCGGTTCGGTACCAACGTGCGATCGATAGAAAGCGAGTTGAAAACATCAATACACTGGATGAATTTATTCAAATGGAAAATAGAGAGAAGAGCAGCAATTCAAATCACCAAAACATTGTCGACTGTATAAAGCACGCTGATTTCAGAATCGATAATACTGGGAGAGTTGATGAATTAAAACAAAGCGTTGATAAAATAATTAGCGAGATCAATCAAAGAACTCGCCCCTCCTGGGATGCCTACTTCCTTAAAATGGCTTTTTTAGTGGCAGAAAGATCCACGTGCTTACGTCATCACGTTGGCGCGATTATCATTAAAGACCGTCATGTTTTATCAACTGGTTATAATGGCGCTGCAAGAAATACTGATGATTGTTTGAAGCTGGGTTGTCTGAGGAACCAGTTGAATATCCCATCGGGTG
>CBFDBN010000418.1:0-3949 GCA_965603055.1 uncultured bacterium
GTGGTTGGATCGAGGTGGAATCACAGCCGGGTGAAGGGACGAATTTTTGGTTTTATTTACCGATGGGAAAATAGAAATTGTAGCGCGTGGCGCGTGGGGTGTCGGGCGTAAAACATTCGCCATTACGTGCTACGCTCTATGCGCCATGCCCTATGCGCTACACCTTACGATTCATGACACTAAAAACTTGAATAAAACTTAAAGATTGATAAAAGTTCTAATCAAGAGGAACGAATAATGATCGGAAATATTTTGATTATCGATAACGAAAAAAGAATGTGTGGCGTATTGAAGGCAGCGCTGGAGCTGGATAAACATTTTGTCGAGACGGCTTATGACGGTGACGCCGGGATTGTAAAATTTAATAAGGGTGAATTTGATGTGGTGATTACTGATTTAAAGATGCCGGGCCGGGATGGAATTGCTGTTTTAGAACAAGTGAAAAAGTTAGCGCCAGAGACGGAAGTTATATTAATGACAGCGTATGCTTCAGCCCAAACCGCAGTAGATGCCATGCGAAAAGGCGCTTATGATTATTTGATCAAACCATTCGAAATGGTCGAGATGAAATTAAAAGTCAAGCAAGTTCTTGAGAAAAAAGAGCTGGCAAAAGAAAATATCGACCTGAAAGATAAATTGAAGGATAAATATTCGCTGGATAATATCATCGGAAACAGCGAAGCCATGCAGAAGGTCTATCAAATGGTCGAAAAAGTCGCCCCCCGGGACGCGACAGTTTTAATCCGAGGCGAAAGCGGGACTGGCAAAGAACTGATTGCCCAGGCAATTCATCAATTAAGCCATCGGGCTGGGGGTGCTTTCATTGCAGTGAACTGTGCCGCGCTTCCCGACACTTTGCTCGAAAGCGAGCTATTTGGTCATGAGAAAGGTGCATTCACCGGGGCTGAAAAACAAAAACGAGGACGATTTGAACTGGCTATTAGCGGAACAATCTTTTTAGATGAAATTGGCGACATTTCACCAGCGACCCAGGTAAAACTGCTCCGTGTTTTGCAAGCTAAGGAGATTACCCGGCTGGGCAGTGAACAGACCATTCCAGTGGATGTTCGCACGATTGCCGCAACCAACCGGAATCTCGAAGAATTGATAAAACATGACACTTTTCGGGAGGACCTTTATTATCGATTGAATGTTTTTCCCATTCCGCTGCCGTCACTTCGAGAACGACGAGAAGATATTCCAGAATTAGTGATTCATTTCTTGAAGAAAAACGATCAATCTGAGAATAAGATTGATTCCCAGACCATACAAGCTTTGATGAGCTATCACTGGCCAGGCAACATTCGGGAGTTAGAGAATATTATCGAGCGAATGATTATTTTAAGCGGTGAGGACCTGATTACTTCCGATCTTTTGCCACCGCAATTTAAGGGCGTTATGACCAGCAGTGACTCCCTTTCCATCGATATCCCGGAGGAAGGCATATCTATTGATGAAGTTGAAAAAGAATTGATCAATAAAGCATTAAAAAAAGCCGGGGGGAATAAGAGCAAGGCTGCCCAGTTGTTGGGAATCACCCGGCGGAAACTTTATTCGATGGTGGAACGGTTGAATCGAATGTAGGGCAAATTGGCAATTTGCCCCACAGCTTATTGAAACTGGCTCCCCAATTAAGAAATTAACATCTCCAAAAATTACTACAAATTTACGATTAGTAAAACTTTGTGCAGAATATTAGAAAAAAGACTTGACTTTTCAATTTAATTTTTTATACTACAAAAAAGTAAATTATGACGATGATAATAGTGACGATACCTCTTGTTGGCTAACTACTTCCTGAACCAGAACCGAATCCTGCTGTTGACCTGTTAACTCAAACGATTTCCACAATAAGCATATCGCATCAGTTGAACTAATATAAAATTCTAATTTCAGCATTTATGTGCCTATTAATCCCGGTGGTTTTTTATAAAGAATATTATCACCATTTTAATCTATACCTAACTGGAAGGAATATTATATGCATTTTCACCGGCGAATGGCATATTGTCCTGGTAAATATCATCTTTTTTCTCCTATTATTAATTCCATTATCATACAGACGAAAAGTACTTTTGATGGAATATGGATTAGTGGTGGCATTTTTTGTGTCATTGTTTGTTGAGATGTATGGTATACCTTTTATCCTTCTTTTTTTTCAAAACTGTTTCAGAGTCATCTGGATATGCCGCATAGTTTCTTAGTATTCAATATCCTGGGAGAATCTATAAGCATGGATATTCTGATGTTTCATGGTGGAATTATTTTAACTATCGGAATGACCCTGATATTTCTCGGATGGATGACTCTTTATAAGAGTATCAAAAAGCAAAACGGTTTAGTCATAAATGGAATATACAGGTATTTGTTTCAGCTTTAAGCGACCGGTCAGTCCCCCTGTAACTATGCGATTACCACTAAAATAATTTTTTACTTGACATAGTTCCCGGATTTGAATATATTAAGATAAATTCATATTTACGATTAATCAACTTTCTCAGTAATTTTCTCGTTCCAGATTCAGATTAGCGATTTAAAATAAATACCGTAATCCATATCTACTGAAAATCAAAATATGGATCATCAATACAGTCACACTTATTTTCTCTGCATATTTTGCTATTACTCGATGATGCTTGGTATCGATCCATTATTAATTCACCCACCATCACCAAAAAATCTAATTTTTTTTAAATCTTTTAATGAAAGGTAGGAGAAACATGCCAAAAGAAAAAAAGACAGCTCATCTGTCCGACTACTCAAATCTTCAACTCACTGCCCTGGTTATTTTAAGGATACTGATCGGCTGGCACCTGCTTTACGAGGGGATCAGCAAACTGATCAATCCTTACTGGTCTTCGGCAAGTTATTTAATGGAGTCGAAGTGGATTTTCTCTGGCTGGTTCCAATCTATCGTGGCAAACCCGACAGCCCTGAAAATAGTCGATTTTCTAAATGAATGGGGCTTGATCGCCATTGGACTTGGGCTGATAGCCGGAGCATTGACCCATGTTGCAACCATTGCCGGAATCGTGCTGTTACTGCTGTATTATCTTGCCAACCCGCCTTTCGTGGGAATGATTTACTCCATGCCCACCGAAGGAAGCTACCTGATCGTGAATAAAACTTTGATCGAAGCCGCTGCCCTGTTCGTCCTGGCACTATTTCCAACCGGTAAAAAGATCGGGTTGGATGTTTTTCTAGAAAAGTTGAAAGAAAAAAAAGTGAAAAGCGACTAAAATTTTTTCAACTTAAGTTCACTTTAGGCACTTTAGTCAATTTAGATCACTTGAGACACTTTAGCTCACTTAAAAACCTGGAGGTTGAATAAAATGAGTTCAGAAAATAAACAGACAGATGACGATGCTGTGAATGCCGGTGGTATCAAGCGTCGTGATATTCTCAAAGGCTTAGCTGCCGTGCCGGTATTGGGTTACTTTGTTTATCGATTTTTAGGCAAAAAGGATGTCGAAAACGAAAAGAAACAGGCAATTCTTGAAGAACTTGAAGATCTTGGAATTCCTGAAAAATCACCCGAAACACCAAGTGTGGCAGTGAAGCCGACTGCTGCAAAACCCGGTGAATTAATCCGCCTGGGCATTATCGGTTACGGCGGAAGGGGTGAAAGTATCGTCCGTTCGGCAGGGATCGCCCATCCTGAATGGGTTGAAAACAAAAGAAAGGATGCTGAAAAAAATAAAATGGATACCGGGCTGCGGGATTGGATCAACCAGGAAGATTTGAACATTGTTTTAGCTGGCGTCTGCGATGTGTTTGATGTCAGGGCAGAACGGGGTCTGTCAGCATCGAAAAATGAAACCCGACCGGGCGGAGCTTCAGGCATTTTAGCTGGGGCAAAACGCTATCGCCACTATCAAGACTTGCTTTCCAGTCCCGATATCGATGCTGTCATTATCGCAACTCCTGATCACTGGCATTCCCGGATGGT
>CBFDBN010000419.1:0-3939 GCA_965603055.1 uncultured bacterium
ATGATCATCCGCAATAGCCAAAAACTTTATCAGTTGATTAATCAATTACTTGACCTGTCGAAGCTTGAAGCTGGCTATATGCCGCTGAAAACAAGACGAGAAAATATCATTCCTTTACTTAATGAGCTTGTTGTGCTTTTTTCACCTTTAGCAGAACGTAAGCAGATCGGTATTCATTTTTCAATTTTAGGTGATTCGAATAATGGTAAAGATTCGATCGATGTCTATCTTGACCAGGAAAAATTTGAAAAAATCATTTCTAATCTTTTATTAAATGCCATAAAATTTACGCCCGAGGGAGGGGACATTCAAATATATGTTCAAAGACATGCTGCAGGAAAAATCAAATTAAATTCATATAGAAAAGATAACTTTAAGATAAAGAACAAGTTGCAAAATAAAATTATCAGAAAGAAAGGCAACCAATTCTCGCATTTTAATATCACTAACCAATTTAACCAGGGCTACGTGGAAGTAATCGTAAAAGATACCGGGATTGGATGCCCTGAGGATAGCATCGATAAAATCTTTAGCCGCTTTTATCAAGTTGAAGACGCACTTGCACCGAAACATGAAGGTACTGGAATTGGTTTGGCGATCACAAAAGAATTGGTCGAACTCCATTATGGAAACATTGCAGTAGAAAGTGTTTTGGGCGAGGGTACCAAATTTACCGTGCGGTTACCATTAGGAAAAGATCACCTAAAAGATGATGAAATTACAAATGATCCGATTGGCGATGAACAAGATGAATACATAATTGAGCCTATTTTAGATGATATTTATGATGATTATTATAGTGACACAATTGTAAATTCAAAATCATATTCAAGGAGAAAACTGCCAATACTACTAATTGTTGAAGACAATGCGGACTTTCGAAAGTATTTATATGATCATTTAAGTCCAGATTATCAAGTAATCGAGGCTAAAGATGGCATGGAGGGTTTGGACAAATCAATCGAGCAAATTCCGGATTTAATCGTTAGTGATGTAATGATGCCCGGAATCAATGGTTTTGAGTTGTGTCACAAAGTAAAATCAGATGAGCGGACCAGTCACATCCCTGTAATTCTACTGACAGTTAAGGCTTCGGAGGAAAGCAAAATAGAAGGTTTGGAAACCGGTGCTGATGATTATGTGACCAAGCCCTTCGACATTAAAGAATTAAAAGTGCGAATCAGAAACCTGATTGACCAACGGCGACAATTACGGATGCGTTTTAATCGTAAGCAGGGTTTGAAACCGGAAGAAATCGCTTCAACTTCAGTTGATGAAAAGTTTTTACGTAAAGCCCTGGCGATTATTGAACAGAAAATGAGTGATCCAGATTTCAGTGTACAAGAATTTGCCAGAGAAATTGCCTTGAGCCGCGTTCAGTTGCACCGAAAATTACGATCATTAACGGGACAGTCAACCAGTGAATTTATCCGTGTTGTTCGACTGAATCGTGCGGCTCAGATGTTAAAACAAAACCATGAATCAGTCACACAAATCGCTTACCTGGTTGGCTTTAATAGCTCATCTTACTTTAGCAGATCGTTTTATAAACATTTTGGCGTCTCGCCATCGGATTTTGCCAACTCAGCATCATAATTTTAATTTAGACCGATTAAGGATTAAAATTTCTTACTGATTCCATCACTCCCGGCGATGGAATCAGTATATGAATTAAATGAAACATTACATCATCAAAATGAAACATGAGTGAATGATTTAATGTTGGATTTTTTGTAAATTAAAATTATGATACAACAGAGCATAAGTAGTAATAACTTTTCCAAGATCGAAAGGGGGTGGAGGTAAAAATACCATTGATGTTAATGACCATTTGTGAAGAAATGATAAAAAGGAGGAGAGAGAGAAAATCCGGGACTATTATCGATCTATTCTAAAATTCGTAGCAGATCCTGGACTTAAAAAGGGGACGAACTATTAGAACAGGCTTTTCATAGTTGTCCAATGATTTTTATGGATTTAAACCCAAAAGCAAAAGGAGAAAAACTATGCGGATCAAAACAATTGTTACAAGTTTAGCATTGGTAGTGCTAATGACTTCACTGGCTATGTCTCAATCACTGGTGAGGGAATCGTTTAATTATCCAGTAACAACCATCGCCGGTTTAGGGACGGCTTCAGATGGATTTGGAGGTCCCTGGTTTTCACATGAAGACGGTGGTATCGAGGGTTTAGCAGCTGTAGGCAATAATTTTTTTAGTTATGGCGATCTTAACTGGGAAATTCCGGCGGATACCATCCATGTTCAGGTTAGCAAGAAAAGAGCCTGGGGTGATCACATGCGTTATAAACGTCCTCTGGCAGAGACCTGGCCGAATGTGGCCGGACAAAGTTACTGGGTCAGTTATTTGTTGGACGTTAAAGAACCACTGCCGGTGGGTAATACCTATTTTATGATAAAGCTGTATTATGATGATTCCGAAATTATGGCGATAGGAAAAGGCGGCGGCAGGGATGCCAATCCGCCGGTTTGGACTTGTGGTAGTGGCTGGCCGGGGGGCTCTGGCGATGATGTCTCCGATGTTGAAATCGTAGCCGGGCCAGTTTGGCTGGTGGTAAGAATTGACATGACGGGCAGTGCTGATAATAACAGAACCTTCATGTGGGTCGATCCGGATCCTTCGGTAGCACCCGATACAAGCACAGCCATTGTAAAAAGAAATTCTACAATGGCAAATGGGATCAATTCTATTGCTTTAGAATATGGAGGTGATGGACTAGATGTAACGTTGGTCTTTGATGAAATTCGAATCGCCAGTTCTTATGCAGATTTAACTGCGTCCACACCGCAGGGTGCAATAGTGCGTGAATCTTTTGATTATCCTTTAACAACCATCGCCGATTTGGGGACGGCTTCAGGTGGATTTGGAGGTCCCTGGTTTTCACATGAAGACGGTGGTATCGAGGGTTTAGCGGCTGTAGGCAATAATTTTTTTAGTTATGGCGATCTTAACTGGGAAATTCCGGCGGATACCATCCATGTTCAGGTTAGCAAGAAAAGAGCCTGGGGTGATCACATGCGTTATAAACGTCCTCTGGCAGAGACCTGGCCGAATGTGGCCGGACAAAGTTACTGGGTCAGTTATTTGTTGGACGTTAAAGAACCACTGCCGGTGGGTAATACCTATTTTATGATAAAGCTGTATTATGATGATTCCGAAATTATGGCGATAGGAAAAGGCGGCGGCAGGGATGCCAATCCGCCGGTTTGGACTTGTGGTAGTGGCTGGCCGGGGGGCTCTGGCGATGATGTCTCCGATGTTGAAATCGTAGCCGGGCCAGTTTGGCTGGTGGTAAGAATTGACATGACGGGCAGTGCTGATAATAACAGAACCTTCATGTGGGTCGATCCGGATCCTTCGGTAGCACCCGATACAAGCACAGCCATTGTAAAAAGAAATTCTACAATGGCAAATGGGATCAATTCTATTGCTTTAGAATATGGAGGTGATGGACTAGATGTAACGTTGGTCTTTGATGAAATTCGACTGGCAAGCTCTTATGCAGACCTGTCTTCACCAATAACAAAAGTTCATCTAACAAAAAATAATCTCCCGAACGAATTTGCTTTATCTCAAAATTACCCAAATCCATTCAATCCTTCCACCAATATTTCCTATTCACTGAATACTAAAGGTAAAGTTCGACTCTCAGTGTACGATATCAGGGGCAGGGAAGTAGCAGTTTTGGTGGATGGTTTTCAGAGCGCTGGTAACCAAACAGTTAAATTCTCGGGGGATGATTTGACCAGCGGTATTTATTTTTACAGGCTACAAACTGCCAATGAAGTTATCACTAAAAAAATGACGCTTCTCAAATAAAGATCACATGATCGGAACTGCGCTTTAGTTATTGATTGATTTGTTTTATACTATCACAAAGAAGTAGTTTTCGGATTTTGATATTGAGAGATGCTTCGGC
>CBFDBN010000420.1:0-3937 GCA_965603055.1 uncultured bacterium
TCGGCTATATTTTTGTAGAGGTCTCCACGTGCCTTTCGTGAATCATCAATTTCAGAAAGAATTTCAATTCTCTTGTCCTTCAAAACGATGATCCCTTCCAGCTCAGTTAATAACTGCCTCTGGATTTCAGCTTGACTCTTATAACTGGCGAGTGTTTTTTCGTATTCCGGCACCAGCTTTATCATTTTGGCGTAATCGACAATCCATTTACCAGTCAAAACTAGCCCGGTCATCTCATTTCTGTCGATAACACGAGTGGTAGCATCCGGCTGTAATTCAAAATCAATCATTGGTACGGGTGATGCACTCAATGCCAGTGTCCCCCGGGCTCGACTGCGAGGTACGGTTCCACTACGAGAAATAACAACACCCATTGATGACGTTTCAGAAGTATCTGCCGCTGTTAAAAGTTCTTGCAACTGTTTTTCAGAACGCTGTGCCTGAACATCGAGTTTTTTTATCAATTCCTGGGTAGAAATTGGTAATTTACTTTCTTGTGCCTGAGCTATCACTGTGCAAAATACTAAGCCCGCGAGCAACCGTACCGCGTGTGTGACCTTCAATAATAGACAGCGCCGAATCCAGCTCAATAAATTCGTTTTTGATTTCATCGATTGTTGCCTCCTCGTTATTGATAGTTTCCTGAAGATTAGTCAATTTAACCTTAAGTTTATTAATTTCCTCCAGCCTCTTTTCTTCTTCCTTAACCAGTTCACCGTACTCCTTCTCTAATTTTCTTATGGTTTGTTCATGCTGTTTTATTTGATCTTTCAGCATCCGAATGATTTTTGCTTTATCGCTAAAAAATTGATTGTAAACAGTGGACACAATGGCTAATAGAATGACGATCCCTGCTATCGTTAGTGCGTGTTCTTTTAATTTTGAAACAAAATTCATTACAGTCTCCTTCCATCAATCTACCGGTTGTCAAATTATTCTAAAAATAAAAAATTATTTTCTATTCGCAACCAGGAATTCCCTGGTTTGTAACTTTGAAAAACCTGGTTTTCGCTTTTTGAAGATTCCTATTCTTTAATAAGATCCCTGTATTCAAGTGGATAATAATCTTGAAACCTTGACCATGTGCTCCAATCATTGTAAATCACTCTTCCATGAGAGCCGGCGGCTTCGTAGACGATTGGATTGCCGTCGGCCCGGTAATCCACAAAAAGCACAATATGTGAGCCGGGCTTTACCAATGCATCACCGGCTTTCATATCAGAGTACCAGTTGTATTTCGGCCTGGCGCCGATTTTTTCACGAATATTTCGTGTCGAGCATTTTTCCAGGACACGGCTTATCCCCCAACAACGCGAGACAAAGCCAGAACAATCGATGCCAGCAGTACATTGAGTAATACCATGCCGACTATGTGAACCGGCTGCCTGTCCTTCTGCTAATTTATGATCAAACTCTTCTGTTCCATCAATGCCACCCCAATCGTAGGCAATGCCAGTGACCTGTTCACCTGCCTCCCAATCGCATTGGTAGGGAGCTTCGGTAACGCAAGGAGCACGGCGATTTTCCTCCTGACAAATCCAGGTATGGTCAGCAATGAGCTTTGCCGTGTCCATGATTTCTTCTCGCGTAAGCAATTCCCGATCGTTTGAATCTTGCAGAATTGGAATTAAAGCAATTAGTGATGAGAAAATAAATATCAATCTTACCATATTTTAAACTCCCTCCTCACCAAATATTAATCAACAATTCAGTTTGTTTTGGCTGCATTTGATAAATCTGGCCATTTTTTATGCGGAATTCATCCACTGGATGAATATAATAATCAAGAGAAATATCATTGATTTGACCAAGAATATTCCCCTTTGGTGAATATTTTCGGATATATTTAATAATGTCGATGGTATCTTTGCCATGCGTCGTTTCCATCGCAACATAGGTATTTCCTTCTCTATCCATTCCTAAATCTCGCAACGAGATCATCTGTGTGCTATCACTCTCAAAATTAATTTCCAACGTGCCTGGTTCCTGTCCCCGTGTGCGAGGTCGAGAGATTACGCCGCGATTTAAACCGAGTAGTTTTGTTTCACCGAGACTCGGTTTCGAAACCTGGCTCCTGGTTCGCATATTGGCAGGATAAATTTGGGCGGTATCATCAATCAAAAAAGTATCATTGGAAGTCGCTTTGGTTACTTCGAAAAAACCATCGTCGCGCACTTTGATACGATTCACCGGAAAACCAATTTGCCATGCTTCAAGATATTGACCCATGCTGTTATAAAATACAATTCGGCGCTGGAGTGGATCGGTTATAACAAAACTGCCATCATCAAGCACATCAAAACTTTGTGGACCCTGGGGCAACTCATCTTCCCCACCGGCCGAGACCGTTAACGCTGCAGGATTTTCAAGGGATTCAGGAGTCGTATTTGATAGCATCTGAACCGGTATGCTAACCGTTCGACTTTTTGATATGATTCGAACATCTTGTTTTGAGTCTTTGCAGCACCAATGATTTAGTATGATAATGGTGAGAGCTAAAAAAAGTATTTTGTATTTCTTCATGCCAGGGATCCTTTTTAAATTCAGTTATATGCATCTACCGATTCCATCCACCTCAAGCTATATGCTTCAACTTAAGTGAATTTTTCTTTAAAAAGATAATTCAACCGCAGAGAACGCTGAGATCGCAGAGGAAACGCAGAGTTTTTTTAATAATTGATTTCAAATAAAATATCCCTATTTTGATATTTGAACAACTATATTCAAATTAAATTTTTACCTCTTTTTTTTTCTCTGCGACACCCTGCGATCTCTGCGGTTATCTGGTCTTTGGTTGACGCCAATAGCCTGATGCGGATGAAATCGGTAAAAAATGTGCAAAACTTCGCATCACGGTTGAATATGCTGCCAGATAAACTCAAGAAATTCATCAATACGGCTGTTGAAAAAATCATAGTTATGACCACCGGGACAAATCTCAAATACGTGATCGATACCCCGATCTTCTAAAATCTCATGAAGACGCTGGCACCCCGGGAGAGAGCCTTCATCAGCATCACCCACATCGATATAAATCGCCAGTGTTTCAATGCCCGAAACGGTATCAGCGAGCGTAAGCGGATCGCGTTGCCGGTAATATTCTTGATCTAAAGGACGACCAAATGTATTTCCAAACGGCAGGTAATTTTCAGCGTCTTCAATTGAAGCAGGAATGGCAGCGGCACTCGTTGCTACTGCATTGAAAAGATTTAGATTACGGAATGTTAGACTGAAAGACCCAAATCCTCCCATAGAGAGCCCGCCAATGGCTCGATGCTCCCTTTCCGTAATCGTCCGATAATTTGTATCGATATAGGGAAAAAATTCCTCAACAAGAAAGGACTTGTAAGGTTTATTACCATCCTTACTATCGACCCACCAGCCGAGATCACCATCAGGCATTGCAATAATTGTGGGACCAAAAGTGCCTCGTTCCATCAATGTTTCTATAGTACTGGTAAGCTTAACCTTGCAAACATAGGTTTCATGGTTACCAAATCCACCATGCAGTAAAAAGATAACCGGGTATCGTTCGGTGGGATTTTCATCATAGCCGGGTGGAAGATAAATGGTAAATTTGACTGTTCCGAGATAACTACTTGAGAAATTTAATCCTCGCTTTACATTTTTCATGCCCGGGTCACAAGAGTTAGGGCAGCAGCTCAGAAACAAGCTAATCGAGATTAACAAGCTAATTTCCAGTACTGTTTTGATACTTATTCTGAAATTCATGGTAACGCTCCTTTTTGGTTTCAATAAAGATCTGCAAAATAGGATAGACTGTCATTTCGAGCGGAGCGAGAAATCTGGTTAACGAACTGATATTATAATACATACAGATTTCTCATCCCGATAGATCGGGATTCGAAATGACACCAAAATCTTAATTTTGCAGAAGTCTAAGTTTCAAAAAATCGAGTAATTATTTTTTTTAATC
>CBFDBN010000421.1:0-3935 GCA_965603055.1 uncultured bacterium
GATAAGAAAACAACTTTGTTTGAAAAATTGCTGCCGCTCCACCAAACTATTTAAAGATAATAAATCCAATTCTGGCGGTGAAAAAAGATGGCTGTTTCCGGCTAACATGATCCTGAATAGTGTCGAACCTGAGCGAGGAGGAGATAACACAAATATTGCCTTTGGATTTTTCGGTGTTGATTTAATATCTTTATCTTTCCCTGGTTTCAAGGGATGAATGAGATTTCGAAACTTTTCAATAGAGCTAATATTAATTCTTTCATTCTTAGCTCCTTTGATTTTGATCTCATATTTTTCTTTATAATCATCAATTTTATCAAATTTGTGTTTTACATTTTGGGGGTAGTATTCTAACATGGACATAGCAATATCGACAATTCTCGGCGCTTGATAAATTCCGCCAGGGGGAGCTGTCATATTGAATTCCTTTTCAAGAATCTCAATTAAATTTGCTGCCAGTGTCTCATCTCCGCCCAATTCGAAAAAGTTGTCATATATACCAACCTGTTCAATATTTAAAACTTTTTTCCAGGTATCCACCAGGTACTTTTCAAGTGCATTTCGTGGAGGAGCTAAGGGTTGAATACATTGTTCAAAGCCATTATCCTCACCTGTCTCATCAGAATTGACCAGTTGTTCTTGAACTTCTTCATCAGACAGACCTTCTAATTCCGACAACAGTTGATCTAACTCTTCATCATCTTGCTCCTGGATTTGAATTTCAGCTATCGATTGAGCGATTCCTTCAATCGTTGGTTTTTCAAAAAGTGACCTTAACGAAATATCAACATGGAAGACATTTCGAATACGAGACACGACCTGTGTCGCGAGCATTGAATGTCCGCCCAGGTCAAAAAAATTATCATAAACGCCAACTTTATCAATCTTTAACGTATCCATCACGATCTTTGTAAGTTTCTCCTCAGTGGGTGTTCGCGGTGCGACAAACTGTGTAAAAACATCAGGTCTTAATTGATCTGGCTCTGGCAGCTCGCGGCGATTAATCTTCCCAATTGGAGTTCGCGGCAATTCATCCAGGATTACAAACACCGAAGGTATCATATAATCAGGCATAAGTTCCTGAAGATAATTTCTCAATTCAACAGAATTAAAATCGGGATCGGCTACAATATAAGCGACGAGGCGTTTGTCTGTACGTTCGAATGTTCTAACATCCACTACATTTTCTTTTATTTTTGGATGTTTATTAATTATTGATTCAATCTCTCCCAGCTCAATGCGATAGCCTCGCACTTTTACCTGCTGATCGATTCTTCCGAGAAATTCGATATTGCCGCCGGGTAAGTAGCGGCACAGGTCTCCTGTTCGGTATAACCGACTCCCCATTTTCTTACTAAAAGGATCGGGAATGAATTTTTCCGCTGTTAAATCAGAACGGTTAAGATATCCTCTTGCGAGGCAATCCCCGCCAATAAATAGCTCACCCGGGACACCGATTGGAACAGGATTGAAATTTTGATCCACAACATAGATAAATCGAAGCGATGTTGGACGTCCAATGGGAATGCTGTGACTGAGAGCCTGACTATCGTAATTGTCAGGGACTTCAAAAGTCGTCGATGTAATGATCGCCTCGGTCGGTCCATAAGCATTGATTAATTTTGTTGAGTTAAAAGATGATTTTTCCCAGAGTTGCAAATTCTCAGCAGACATCGTGTCACCCCCCACAATAAAAAGTCTTAGATGTTCATTTTCAATTTTCAAATCCGATTGATCACTTTCGTGAAGCAATTGATTCCAATAGGCTGTCGGTGGATTGACAACCGTGAGTCCAAAGTCATTGATTTTCTTTAAAAAGTCCTGGGGACTCCAGATTTCATTGCCACGTAACACCAGTGTTGCCGAGGAAATTAACGTCGGTAAAATTTGTTCCAGCGATGCATCAAAATTCATCGAAGCAAATTGAAGCACATGGTCTGTTGTTGTCAATTCATAAAAATCTTTCATATTAAGACAATGATCCGCAATCACGCCATGGGAAACCAGAACCCCTTTCGGCTTGCCGGTTGATCCCGATGTATAAATCACATAAGCCAGGTTCTCAATTGCTGCCCCATTGATCGGGTTTGCGGTGCTACATTGAGAAATCGTATCACGATCTCGATTCAGGCAGATTTTCAAGTTTTGATTTTCAGGTAAAATTTCCAGCATTTTCTCTTCTGTAATAATCACCGGAAGGGCTGAATCCTCTATCATATAAGCCAATCGCTCTTTCGGATAGGTCGGGTCGAGCGGCAGGTAAGCGCCGCCGGCTTTGAAAATTGCTATTAGTGAAGTAATCATGTCCAGCGGAGCATCCAGGCAAATTCCGACCATGACCTCGGGAGTCACGCCACAATTCACCAGGTGATGTGCCAATTGATTGGCTCGCTCATTTAACTCCTGATAACTTAATTTCTCCTGTTCAAAAACCAGGGCAACACTGTCTGGTGTTTTTTCTGCCTGGGCTTCGAATAACTGGTTGATGCATCGATCCTGTGGTTTATGAAAATCCTTTGAAGATTTATTCCATTTTTCGATTAACAGACTTTGCTCTTGCCCTGTTAAAATCGATAATTCAGAAATATGTTGATTAACATCCTTCACAAAGCTTTCGAGCAAAATCTGAAAATGCTTTGCCATCAGTTCAATCGTGCTGCTGTTAAATAGATCTGTATTGTAAACAATCTGCCCTGCCAATTTTTGTTCGCTTTCTTCGATCACGAATGCCAGGTCAAACTTCGCTGTTCCACTATCGATCTGCCAGGGTTCTATGGTAATATCAGGAAGCTTGATCGACTGGGATGTGGTGTCGAGATGAACAAACATCACCTGGAAAAAAGGTGAAATGCTCATATCTCGCTCGGGCTGCAATTTCTCCACCAATGTCTCAAATGGAATATCCTGGTGTTCGTAAGCGCCCAACGCCACTTCTTTGACGCGTTTCAGCAATTCCCGGACGGTAGGATTCCCGGATAAATCCGTTCGCATCACCAGGGTATTGACAAAAAAACCGATCAGGCTTTCGGTCTCTCTTCGATTCCTGCCCGCAATGGGTGTTCCGATACAAAAATCACCCTGGTTCGAGTAGCAAGATAGCATCGCAGCAAAAGCTGCCAATGAAATCATGAACAACGTCACATCTTCCTGCTTTGCTAATGTATGGATCGCATCTTGTAAATGATTCGGAAAATCAAAGAAATAGGTTGTGCCATTTGTTGTCTGGTAGGTTGGACGCGGTCGATCCAGCGGAAGATTCAATACCGGCGGAACACCTTTAAGTTGCTCCTGCCAATAAGATAACTGATCATCCAGTACTTTGCCCTGCATCCATTGTCTCTGCCAATGGGCAAAATCTGCGTATTGAACAGCCAGGTCTGGTAATGGCGAACCATGCCCAGATACATGAACTTTGTACAGAATCGCTATTTCCTGAATGAAAATACTCAATGACCACCCATCGGAAACGATATGATGCATAACCAGAATCATCAGGTATTCCTGGTCAGCAAATTGCACCAGGGTCACCCTGAACAGGGGATCTGTCGATAAATTAAATGGCTTCTGTGCTTCTGCTTTGGTGAACCCCATGGCTTCACTTTGCCGCTCCGATTCGGGCAGGTGGCGCAGATCGATCCGTTCCAGTTTGATCGGCATTTCCGCATTAATAACCTGGATGGGTTGATCATCCTCGGTGGTAAACGTTGTTCTGAGCACCTCATGTCGCTGGACAATTTCATTCAAAGCCTTTTCCATCGCTGAAATATTCAATTCGCCCTTTAACATAACTGCTGCCGGATTATTATAAAGCGGTGATCCCGGCTCCAACTGATCCAAAAACCATAGTCGCTGCTGCCCAAAGGAAAGTTGAAATTTATTTGTCTCTCTTCCCAGTGGTACTAAATTAGAGCCAGGTATATCGACACCTTTTTCGC
>CBFDBN010000422.1:0-3913 GCA_965603055.1 uncultured bacterium
TAATATTGTGAGTTATGCTTTAATTGAAGATATTTCCAATCAAAAATTAAAAAATATCGCTGCAGATCATGCCGGTGATTCATTTAAAGTTGTGACCGCAAGCTCCCGTGCATTTTCAGCAGCAGAAGAAATCTTGAGATATGCCGGAGATAAACAGGTCGATTTAATCATTATGGGAACGCATGGACGGACTGCAATATCACATTTGTTGCTTGGCAGTGTTGCTGAACGGGTGATTCGGATGGCAATGGGCAGATCATAGGCAGAACCCTCTTTCTTTATATCGGCTGGGGCAAGATTGATCGTAATCCGCTTCTGTGGAAAGGGGAAGTTAGAATTTTTTATGGCGGCGTTAATCCGTTCTCACGATTCCCTGACTGCGCTATCCGGTAAACCAATGGTAGAAAAAGATGGTAACTGATTTTCGAGATGGGCTTCCACTTCAACGATATAAGCATAGATACCGAGTACAGCAGCGCTGATAATTTTTGCTAACATGTCTCCTCTTATTTTTAAATTTCTGTATTATATACAAATAAATTTTTAAATTGTCAATGGAAATTTTATGAAAATGAAATTATAGTTGACTTTTTGAAATGTAATTGTTAAATTATTCAACATTTATTTGAACTTGTTTTGTGCCATACATACCTAAATAAGATCTGTCCGAGAAAAAATTTTAAACAGACAAGATTTTAAGCAAACAAGATTGTTTGCTTTACTGCTCGCAAATACATAAATAATAAACAACTGTATGAAGCTGAAAATCCTACCACTTTTGTTTTTGCTTATCACCTCCCTTCCTGCTTCTGCACAAAAGGCAACTCTTTCAGGTGTCGTTTTAGATGAGAATAACGTTCCCCTGCCCCATGCCAATATTTTCATTATGGAAAATAATAGAGGCACAACTTCCAATCTTGATGGAGAATTTCACCTGACTCTCGATCCCGGAAAATTTACCATTGTAATCAGGTACATGGGCTATAAAACCGTTAAGGAGAAAATTACCTTTCGTCCCGATCAAAAATATCATCGCAAATTTGTGTTGACAGGAACCGCAATTCAACTTGGAGAGATAACAGTTGTTGCCGAAGACGAGTTTATTCCTTTGGCGCCTGAGACGAAATCAGTGATACAATCTGGAGAAATTGAACATATTCAGGCGACCAGTTTAAACGATGTGCTGCAGCTAATTCCTGGAGAGAAAACAACGAATCCAACCTTGCACTCATCAGCCGAAGCAAGGATCAGGGGGGGAAATTCACTTGGCACACAGGTAATTATGGACGGTGTACCGATTAGCAATAATGCAAATATGCAAATTGGTATTGGGAGTACCTCTGGTAATAGTGGTATCGATTTACGAGCGATTCCGGCCGAGAATATTCAGGAAGTGGAAGTTATCCGCGGCATTCCATCGGCGCAACACGGTGACTTGATCGATGGAATTATGATCGTGAAAACAAAATCGAAACCAGAACCGCTGCGAACAAAATTTAAATACAATCCCCACTTATACGAGACAAATATATCGGGTGGTATGCTCGTTAAAAATTGGGCGGTTAATGGTAATTTCAATGTTGCCCTGGCGCAGCGAGATATTCGGATTGAAGGTGACGGTTATACTCGCATTGCTGCCCAGGTTTCTGCCAACCGGGAAACAAATCGTTACAATCTAAAAAATTTGCTCTACTATACCAGAACCTTTGATGAAAGCAAGGAAAAACCGGGCTATGCCCTGCGAGAAGCGTGGTATAATCGAGATTTTAGATATTGCTTATTTCAAAGAACCGAAGTATCTAATCAGTTATGGTGGTTTGGCACCCATTGACAATGAAAGTGCCGGTCGAAAAGGATCGATAAAATTAAATAAACATTGCAATTATTATCTCAAATATGCTTTGGTCGAAGCCGCTCATAATGCTCGTGATAATCCCAGATATAGGAGAAAATATGACTTAGATGTTAAACGACATGGCAAAATAATCGCCAAATTAAATTTAGCAAGATCCCGCTAAGCGGGACTAAGACTGTCTATTGGATGTTGACTCGCCAACAACTCTACCGTGCGTAGGTCTAAGTTAAACCAGACTGTTGGTTGCCGTGAGGCAGGCAGGGAGTACCCCCGAAGACATGACCGCTTCAAGGTCCATTGGTGACCTCGATTGGAGTTCTTCTCTCAAAACTTTTGGTTCGTATGGTTTCGGCAAGCTTACCACATCTTCGAAGCATTTTTCGGGAAAGATACACTCCACTATCTCTGAATTTCGCAACAAAGATATTATGTATTACCTGACCGAATCAATTCAACATCAAGCCAATTTAAAGCTATCATTCGATCCAGGATTTTTGGGATTAATTCAAGTTTATGCCAATTATCGAAACATCAAAGCTAAAGATTCGGTTATTTTTTCAAATGATAATTTTAATGAGTTCAATATATCAGTCGAGTTTCTTTTGAATGTATACTAACAAGACTTAGTCAGATTATTTAAAAACTGAATTATAAAAAATGTCATTTCGACGAACGAAGTGAGGAGAAATCTTAACATTAAACACAAGCTACTGTTATTATTACTATTATGGATTAACAGATTCCTCCCTTCGGTCGGAATGACACACGAAATTTTGATCTGACTAAGTCAAGAAAATTTTGCAGAGGAAAATATTGTAATGAAACGATTTTTTATATCCTTTTTTCTAATTGCAATATTGAGTAGCGCCAGTTTCTCCCAGCCAATTATCAAAAAATCCCAAAAAGCATTTCCATCTTCCTTCGCTATTTTTGTCGATAGTCAAACCTTTCAAAAAATTGGCAAATCAATCGATGCGTATAAAAATGCTGTGGAAGCGGATGGCATTTCAACTAACATTGTAATTGATGATTGGAAAAATCCAGATGAAATTAGAGCAATAATTATTGATCTCTACCAGAAAAAACCACCACTTGAAGGCGTTGTTTTTGTGGGAGATATTCCGATTCCCATGATTCGGGATGCACAGCATTTGACATCGGCTTTTAAAATGGATCAGCAAGGTCATTTTTCGTGGCAGAGGTCATCTGTTCCATCGGATCGATTTTACGAGGATTTTGACCTGAAATTTAAATACCTGAAACAGGACAGCAGCAATCAATTGTTATTTTATTATTCGCTGCGTTTTGATTCACCGCAATTTATCGAAAAGGAAATTTATAGCGGAAGAATTTTTCCACCGGCTGCTGATGAGACAAAGTATGGGATAATTAAAAATTATCTCGAACGCCTTGTTCGACAGAAGAAACAGAAAGATCAATTATCCAATGCGATGTTTGTAACAGGACACGGCTATTATTCAGAATCATTGAATGCCTGGGAAGGCGAACTGACCTCGTTACGGGAACAATTTCCGCAATTCTACCAGCCGGGCGGAATGATAAAAAATTATTATCATTTGATGAGTACTGAATTAAAACAAACGATTTTAAAAAAATTGCAGGTCGAGCCATTGGACCTGGTTGTATTTCATGCCCATGGCGATGTCGATGAGCAGTTGCTCCTGGGCAATCCCCCGCTGCCGACGATCAATTCCCAGATCGATGCTGTAAAATTTTTCTTACGAAATAGATTGCGATCAGCAAAGCGGAGAAACAATTCGGTCGCAGAGACACAGCTTGACTATATGGAACGGTTAGGAATTCCATTGGACTGGTTTGAAGGTGCATTCAACGATTCGTTATCACTGGCAGATTCATTAATGACTGCTCAAAAAGATATTTATATTTCAGACATCGAAAATATTTCCCCCCGGGCCGAGTTGATTATATTTGATGAATGTTTTAACGGTACATTTTTTTCCCCGCCTTATGTTGCTGGAAATTATGTTTTTGGCAATGGAACTACTGTTGCAAGCCTGGCAAACACTGTTAATATCA
>CBFDBN010000423.1:0-3906 GCA_965603055.1 uncultured bacterium
GGTGAAAAATTTCCCATTGTTCAGCCAGTGCAGATCGTCGGTGACATCAACCCATGACTTATCGGTCTCTCTCAGGATGGTTCGTACTTTTCCATTGGAAATATCGCCGAGCATGACCTTATTGGTATTTTGAAGCCGGTTCAATTGCTGGATGATGACCTCCTGTGGGCTGGCAGCCCAATCCATTCGGGCAAGATAGTGATTACGAGGATCGCCGGGAATATCGAACCAGCGAGTTTCGCCGCCTTCAGCCGGGATGACACCGATTTGAGCCGCAGGATTGGTGGTCCCAACTTTGGGATAGGGAATGGGAATCAGCTTTGAATAAATGGAATCGAGATTATTGACCATGTAATAGCTGCCGATGCCCTGGGTGTCCATCTGCCAGTAGGCGATATGCTTGCCATCAGGACTCCAGCGAAAGCCATCCCGGAGAGATAATTCCTCTTCATACAACCAGTCGAATGTTCCATTGATGATGTTATCGCCGCCATCGGTTGTAATCTGTTTAATCTCTCCAGTTTTTAACGATTCAACATAGATGTTCTGCTCACTCACGTAAGCCACTTTTTCCCCATTCGGCGAAAATTTAGCAAATTTCATTGTCGTTGGCTTAACGGTTCTGCCCAGTTGCTTTAACTTCTTATTTTTTAGATCAAGCACCCAATAATTACCACGGGTATGGTAGCGCCAGACTCGTCGTGTATTGGTGAAAATCATCAGTTTGTTCCCATCCTTTGACCAGCTATAATCACTAATCGTGAGCGGCTCGTTTTTACCTTCAGGTATCAGTTGGCTGGCAGGTACTAAAACTGTGCGTTTGCCGGTTTTGGTTTCATATTGTACAATATCTCTCCCCTCAACCCCTTTCGATGGCTCCAGCGTGGTATAACTTTTTCCATCTTCAAGCCATCGGGCAGGACCATAGCCTTTGGCTGAAAATTCACGATCGGTATAGATTCGTTTCAGCGTTAATTGGGAAAGATCATCTTGCTGCGCTAAAATTGGTAAAGAGAAAGTGGATAGGATAATAAGAATTATGAGTGTTAATCTAATTTTATTGCTCCCGATATCAAAGGATTTGATATTCATTTATGAATCCTTTCATTTAAAGCGTATAATTCAGACATATTTGTTACGGATTATAATTTCACTATTGCTGTCGTTCCTGCGTTGATGAGGTCAAAACTGCTGCCGCCTGCTGCAATTTGTGTGTGATGCATGTTGGAGTTCTTTTTTAATTTTATATCCTCGATATGAACATACCAGGTTTCTCTCAGAAATCTGGTATGTTTCACTTTAGCGCAACGATGAAATCAATGAAAGCAGGAACATCACAATAAAAATCACAAATACTATTATCAAAACAATTGACGCCCATTTCTTCTTTGATGATGATGAAGGGAAGTAAAATATTTTCCCGGGATCACCGTGAGCATGACCAAATTTGAATTTGTAATAGCAGTTTGTGCATATCGCTGCAGAATCTGGATTTTGTTGACCGCATTTGGGACAGACCATGGATTAAGTCCTATCTAATTCTCAAATTGAAGGTTAATTTGAATTATCGTTATAATCCCATTTATTTATTCTCAATAATCTTATACTGTTCTACATCGTTTACTCAATTTTCATTTATAAATTTTAAATCTGACTAAGCAGTATTATTGATTGGATCGATATTGAGTTCCCTTCCAGGTTACTTTGTGATTGAATAAAAGATCAACCAGCAAAATGGTTGAGTAAAGAATAAAAAATATTCTGTAAACCGGTAAAAATTTTAAACAAAGTTTAGTATGAAGTTGTTTCATAGAAGCGTTTAATAGAGCGAAATCGCTGATGAACAGGCTTGTGAATAAACTCAATATAAAAATTGGATTTTGGTTGAGGAAGATCAAGCTTAATAATATAGCATTGGAAATAACACTAATTCCGATTAAAATTTTGCCAAACCAATGAACTGATTGTCCACCGACTGCCCATCGTTTTCGCTGGCTGAAAAAATCTTTTATGGTTTTCATAGGCGTTGTTTTCACCAGGCTTTCTTTGTTCACCGAAAATAGAATTTTGAAGTTAGTTTGCCCGGCAATAGTTTTTAACAGGGCGAAATCTTCCGTTACACTGAATCCAACTCCTTGATAACCCCTGACCTGTTCATAAGCGGAACGCCGAAACGCAAAGTTATTGCCCATACAGGTTAGAGGGATTCCCAATCCAGCTGCACCGGCCGCAACACTGAGCAAATATGCCCAATCCAGGTTTTGAATTTTATTAAAAAATCCCCGGGAAAAATTTAACAGCGTAATTCCTGCCACCATACCGACCGGGTCGGTAAAATATTGCATCGTTTTCTTTATCCAATTTTGGGGAACGACACAATCCGCATCAGTAATGAAAATAATTTCCCCCAGACTTTTTTCGATAGCTTGAGAGATGGCGCTGGCTTTGCCTGACAGGTTGGGGATTATGTTGGTGATTTTGAAATATTTAAAATGAGATTTTTCTTTTATAAATTCATTGATAATCTGCCCGGTCCTATCGTCGGAACGATCATTAACTACAATGATTTCTAATAGTTTTTCTGGATAGTCCAAATTTGCCAGTGATTGAAGACAGTCTAAAATATTTTCGGCTTCATTTCGGGCAGCGACAATGACTGATAGGGATAATTTTGAATTTTGATTGATCTTATATTTTCGAAGCAACCCATGACGGAGTATTAAAGAAAAAACGAGATAGAGCACAAAGGGAATTGATAGCACAACAAGCCAGGTGACATTCAATGCTGTTCACCTCGGGAGAATGATTTTAAAATAACCTGTGTTTTAATTTTTGATTGATGGTAAGCAATTTTGAGCGGCAGTCGATAGTCTTCTTTACTGAACCAGATGGTAATTTCCGATCCCGGCGCTGCCAGGCGATTGGTTAGCAGGTCGGTTCTCCAGGGACGTGATTCATGCGTTACGGCTGAAAATTTCAAGTTTAGCTTTATCGATTTAAATTTGCCAGCCGGAACTTGAATGACTTCCTGATCGGACAAGACTTTCGCTTCAACTTTTGAAATTAGAAATTCCGAATCGAGATGAAAGGAGAGGGAATCACCTGGCTTCAAATGTTGAGATCGAAGAAAATACAGCATTGAAAAATAATCATAACAGTCACCTGGAATTGACCACGATATTGAATCTCCCAGTGATGCTTTGTTTTTTTGATGATCAAAATAAAAATTCAATTCATGTTGAATATTTTTCTGGCGAATTTTTTTGATGACTTTAATGGGCAGAAAAGTATTTCTATCAAAATAAGTCTCATAGCCATTATCTAATTTAAAAAGTAAACGTGCAGTTCGAGTGGCGCTGGCGTGAACTTCAAGATGATAGCTATTCTTGTTAGTATCGATTGTTTGAAAATTTAGCGTGGCAACGGATAGATTTAAATACTCCATTTTGAAAGTGAGTTGTTCTCCAGTAAAATTTGAATTCACAGTTGAATCAATACCTTCAAATTTGATTAAACCAAAAATAAATAAAATGAGACAGATGAAATTCATGATATAGTTGTTCTTAATCCAAATTATTTTCTAAAATCAAGGATTGCAAAATAGAAATTAATTTCTAAAATGTCAAGAAAAAATTTCGATTGCAAATGAAAATAAAAAAATGACTTGAAAAATCAAAATAAATGCTTTATTTTAAGCTGAACTGAGCGAGAAAAATATAATCAATCAAACTTTAATAGCAAATAATTATTACCATTCTCTGACAAAATTATGACAATTAGCTGCTGCCTATTTTTTATCTTTTTACATTTCTAATCTAATCCAGAGTGTGGCATGATCAAGACAATTCCTGGCAAATCAACTTCCAAACTGACGATTATATTTCTATCGTCGATACTCATCCCTGG
>CBFDBN010000424.1:0-3903 GCA_965603055.1 uncultured bacterium
AACAAATAGATGCTTTGTCTTTGGCAGATGGATTGCACTGCAATTCAGAACCAGCTTTGAAGCAAGAACAGATGAAAGACTTTCTTCGTTTTGCCCGGGATGCTCGGGATTTGAAAAAAATCATGTTTCTCACTCACTCTGAAATTCCCACCAACGATTATCAAAGCACGACCCAGACCGCCGACTATCTCATCAATGGTATTGGCGCGCAGCGTATTTCAGTTACAACCGTTGATGAAATCGGCGTACAAAAGTTCGCCTGTGACGCCGGCTATTTTCATCTCAAAGCATATTCTGGGGAAACGGCAAGTGATCATCTCAACCATCTCTATGGCATGAATTTGATGCTGGAGAAAATAGTAAAACTATTAGCACAAACATCCATTGGTCTGAAAGATAAAATCAACAAGGCAGAAGAAAAATTTATCAGACTCAATTATTCCAAACCATTCAACCCCATTACTTTTATTTCCAACCAGCAAAACTTTCAACCATTATTCTCGTATATCCCAGCAGCTTACCAAAAATTTTAAGGGAAGGAAAAATGATCTTTCGAAAAATTATTACTTTAATATTCTTGCTTCTTTTACCAGCTTTTTCAATGTCCCAAACCGAAAAATTCAATGCCGATAGCGCTTATGCCTCTATCGAACATCTCTCAGTCACCATCGGCACCAGACCGATGGGTTCACGAAACGAACGCATTGCATTGGATTGGGCGATGCAAAAATTTATAAGCTTCGGTGCCGACACTGCCTACGTGATGAAATTTACTAAAACCGAATCAGTTAACACCAATAGCGGAATTGCAGTGGGATTATTTCGAGGTAAGACAGATTCCACAATTGTTATCGGTGGTCATATTGATTCTGCGGGACGGGAAATTCCTGGCGCAAATGATAATGCTTCAGGAACGGCAAGCACAATTGAGCTGGCACGGATCTGGAGTCAGCGGGAGCGGCATTATACTATGATCTTCGCTGCATTCGGTGGAGAAGAACAGGGACTGTGTGGCTCAGAGCATTTTGTGGATCATTATCCTGATCTCGATAAAGTCGTGTTGATGTTTTCCCTGGATATGGCCGGCAGCGATGATAACATTGTGACCATCTTTGAGACCGATTCAATCCAGGCGCCGAAATGGCTGGTGAAAGATGCTTTTGCCATCGACAAAGCGCTTGGCATCAATCGACTTCAATACCCAACCCATTTTTCATCAATCAATAACCTGGGTGAACAGGGCGCCGGATCGGATCATCAGCCATTTCTCAAACAAGGCATCCCGGCTATCTGTTTCACCAATGGAATTAATAACACCCCGATTCATACACCACAGGATAAGATTGATTTCATTGATAAAACCATGCTGGAAAAATATGGACGGTTCGCCAATGGTTTGATCTCAAAATATCAATCGCAGGGGATTCCTAATTCTAAACCAGAGCGGTATGTGGCATGGGAGCCAATGGGACAATTGACTTTTATTCCTAAATGGCTCATTATCGTTTTGAATTTTTTCACATTAGCCCTGGGAATTTTTGCGTTCTTTTACAGTCGAAAATATCGATTAAGAATTGCCAAGCCACAACGTGTTCGATTTTCTGGATTAAAATTGTTTTCATTTATCATCATCATCGCTGTTTTTGCCCAATTGGGCGAAGCGATTTTACAATTCATAAAAGCACTTCGATATCCCTGGCTAATTCATATAAACGAATATCTCTGGTACGCAGCGATCTGGGCAATTGCCGGTTTGTGGATTGCTCTTCAGATCACTCGAAAATGGCGATTCAGTCCTGACCCTTATGTTTATACTAAGCGGGCTTTAGTTATCATGACTATTTTTTTCATTCCGCTAATGTTCGTAAGTATGCGATTATCACTTTATTTTGGAATTACATTGGCGCTCATCAGTCTGGCAATTGTCATTCGGAATCGCTGGATAAAAATCATTCTTTCCATTCTTGCTCCACTGCCAATGCTCCGACTCATGTTTTTTGAAGTCTTTACCTTCATGGGGAGATTTTCCTCATTAGCGGGCATGAACATCGATAATTTTGGAAAAGCATTTCTTTACACCGCATTCTTGACCGTATTTTTAATACTGGTTTATCTGCCATTCATTTATTCCTTTTCTTACTTAATCGTTAAAGTTGAGCCAGTGAAAAACGGTTTTAAATATTGGAGAAAACCTGCTTTCGGTATTGCTGTTTTGGTGATTGTTCTGAGTTATGGCGGATATCTATTGGCGGCGTCATCGTATAGCGACTTGTGGCGTCCCATGATTCAGGTGAAAGCGGAATATGATATTTCCAAAGAGGAAAGTAAGCTGGAGATAGCAGGAAATGAATATTTTCACCAGGTGCAGGTAACTACCGATTCATTGCAAGAAATATTTGATGGAAGAATTCACAAGATTGAATTACCACAAACCTTTTCGGCAGATTGGATCAAAATCACCGGGACAGAATCGATTATGAATGGTGAAAAAGACACTGTAAACTTCGATTGGGTAATGACCAGCAGCCTGCCCTGGTATCGTGCTTCGTTACGAATTGAGGCTGATACGCTGGACATTAGCAATGTAATATCAGACCTGATATTCAAGCATAAAGATAATCGTGTAACATTCTCCTGGTTTGCCGATCCGCCAGAGACATTGAATGTCTCGGCAAAATTTGTCGTGGAAACAGGGGCGAAAATCATTCGGAAGGTAACTGGAATTTACCCAGATATGCCGATTCCAATTACGGTTACTTCTGATCTGGCTGACATTCGCTATCGAACCGAAGTTGTATATTCTGATACTTTAATCCCTAAATAGCCATTTTCTTGCCCAATGTACAAAAATTTTTTAACCGCGAATTTCGCTAATTATGCGAATTAAATAGATTAAAATAATTTGCATAATTAGCGGTTCAGGGTCTTTTTGGTTATTGCTCGTCCCGGTTGGGTTTTTCCAGAACATTATGTTTTGCTGGTAAAAGTTAAATCACCGCCAACACACCTCTCACGTAACCAACAGATTCAGCTACTCCGGGCAATGGATCCTCTTTATCTTTCTCAAATTCAAATGAAGTCATCCCCGAATAATTAATTTTAATCAGTGTTCTCAAAAACCGGGGGATATCGATCACTCCACGACCTATCTCGATCGTATTTCCTTCTTTCGTGGCAGCCGACACATCTTTGATATGCACATCAAGCAATCTATCGGCAAATTTTTCAGCAGACTCAGAAGGATTAAGTCCCAGCCGTTTGGTATGTCCAATGTCGATGCACAACCCGATTCGCTTATCTAATTTTTTTATTCTCTCATAAGCGCTTTCAGGACCGGGATATCGCTCATCCCCGGGACCATGGTTGTGAATGGCGACTTTTATGTCGTACTTCTGAACCTTTTGATTTACCAGCTCCAATAAATCATGTTCCGGCACACCAATAATGGTTCGCATTCCAGCAGTCCTGGCATAGTTAAAGGCTCGATTGACTTCATCTTCATTTCTCATATAAACCACACCGCAGCCATAAAGATCAAGTCCAGCCTTTTTGACCTTTGCCACAACAGCTTTGATTTGATCGGCGGTACTATTCAACGGTAGATGGAAGTCCTTAAAAGCAATGGTTTTTAATCCCAGCCGTTGGGTCATAGCAATGGTATCATCGAGATTAAAATGTCGAAAAGTATAGGATGCCATACCCAGGGTAAATTTGATACGATCACTTTTTTCTTTCCGAATTTCGTTCTGGTTCTCAGAAAAAGTTGCTGCTAAATTTGTCGAATTTGCAGTTAAAGAAGTGCCAGCCGCACCAATGGCAGCCATCTTCAAAAATTCCCGACGAGTCTTTTTGTCCATAAAGCCTCCCTCATTATGTAATTACCTACCAACCTCATTATCAATT
>CBFDBN010000425.1:0-3891 GCA_965603055.1 uncultured bacterium
TAATTAGTAATTATAAAACCTTATGCTTGCTACTCACTTTTTCCTTGATTAAATAAAGCCAAATTCAACGCCTCATAAACCGCCTTCGATATCTGAATATCTTGAACCGCCACACCAGTTAAATCTGCAATAGTAATTTGATCATCAGAGACCCTCTGCAACTCTTTCTTTACGATAACATTGCCTAACTCAATAACATTTTCCTTGTCCAGCAAGCCCGACTTTATTGCCTGATAAATTTCACCACGTGATAGACATTGATTGATGCTATCTGCAACAACGATATCAGCTTTCTGGAGAATTATGGGATCCAACTCATTTTTATCAGTTGTGTCCGATCCCATTGCAGTAATATGGGTTCCTGGCTGGATTTGATCAGCAAATAATAAGGGTGTTTTTGATGGAGTTGCGGTCACGATGAGATTACAATTTGAAGCAATGTCATTGCCATTTAAAGTAGTTTGGATGTTGTAACCAAAGGGAACCATAGTTTCTCTATAAGCATCCAGTTCTTCCTGGTTAATTCCCCATACAATGACATCTTTACAATTAACAACTGATTTCAAGTATTGTAACTGCATTTTTCCTTGAGTTCCCACTCCAAAGATGCCGATGCGATGAACATTTTTGGGCGCTAAATATTTTGCAACAACAGCCCCGGCAGCAGCGGTCCTGACATTGGTGAGGTGACCCTCATCCAGTAAAATGCAGGCCGGCGCGCCAGTTTTCTGGCTGAATAACAGCATCATACCATTGTACGGCGGAAGAAGTCGCTTTATGTTATCATAAAAACCTGAAGCGATTTTGATCACATAATACTCATCACCGATGATATAACCGTATTTGATGTGAACATCCCCCGGCGGATCATGGAAAATCATTTCACCGACCGGCGGTACGACAACTTTGCCCCCAGTGTAGGCAATAAATCCCTGTTCAATAGCGTCTATCGGGTCAATATTTTTTAATGCGAATTTGATTTGATCTAAAGTATAAATTTTGGGCATCTCTTACTCCTTGTTTCTCAATTATTATTCTCCCAGAGATAGAAACAACCCAACTGATGAAACCGAAAAATAATTCTTTTATCTGTTGGGTTGTTTCAATCTGTTGGATAAATTTTTTTTCAAATTTGTTTTAATTTATCCAGGCTGATTTTGGAACCACTTAAAATTAAGACCACATTTTTATTTCTGAACCTTTCCCTGGCTTTGATAAAACAAGCTACCGACAGTGCTGCTGCACCTTCGATGAGCAGAAAATGTTTTTCAATAGTCAGTCTGATCGCCGCTTTGATTTCATCCTCAGTAACGAGCAGGTAATTGTCCACATATTGGTTGCAGATGTCAAAGGTAATCGATCCCGGCTCGATACCACCGGCAGTGCCGTCAGAAATAGTAGGTTTTGATTCCATTTCAAGAATTCTTCCTGCTTTGATCGATTCGTACATCACGGCAGAATTTTGTGGCTGACAACCGATAATTTCGATGTCGGGATTAACAGATTTTAAATAGCCGGCAATCCCGGAGATAAGTCCACCGCCCCCGACAGGAACGAGCACAGCATCCATTCGGTCGATCTGCCGGCTCAGTTCGATTCCGATCGTCCCCTGTCCACCAATAATTTTTAGATCGTTGTACGGGGAAATAAAAACCTGGTCGTTTTTTAAAGCGGTTTCTTTTGCCATCAACTCGCTTTTGATGCAATCATCACCATAAAATTCTAAATTGGCTCCATATAAACGAAGCAGCTCAATTTTCACCGGGGAGCTATTTTCGGGTAAATAGATCGTTCCGCTGCCACCGAATTTATTTAATAAGTAAGCAACCGCCGCGCCATGATTCCCAGAAGATGCGGTTATAATTCCTTTGTTTATCATTTCATTACGGAGAGAAAGATATTTATTCATTGCGCCCCGCAGCTTAAAAGAACCGGTCAATTGGATGTTTTCAAGTTTCAGATAGACCTGGCAATTACCTATTTGGCTGAGATAGGGCGAGAACTCAAGTGGTGTCTCCCGAATATATTGCCGTATTCTTTGTTCTGCCTCGATCACTTCTTTTTTTACTTCTCTGCTAATGCCAGGATATTGTTTGCTCAATTGCCATCTCCATTTCCTTATGATTTATTGTCCATTGTTAATTATTTTTCCAGAAAATTACTTTGCCAAATTTATTTTTTTCCATAAATAATAAACTGGAATTCCAATTACAGTAATCCCCAATCCTGCCAAAGATTCCGCTGGTTTTTCAACAACTGCATTAACCAGGATTCCGGTCGAAGCTATTATAAAAAGAATCGGTACCAGGGGATACCCCCAGGTTTTATAGGGTCTTGGCACATCCGGGTATTTTTTCCGCAATGTAAACACCGAAGCCGTGGCAGCAATCCAGAACATAATGGAGACGACCATCACAAAAGTAATCAGTTGCTCAAACGTCCCGCTCAGGGCAAGCAAGCAGGCCCAGATACATTGAATGACGATGGCAAAAGCCGGTGTATGAAACCGTGGATGTACGCTGGCGACCCGTCGAAAAAACAGCTTATCTTTTGCCATGGCATAATAAACTCTTGGACCGGTGAGTATTGATCCGTTTAGCGATCCCAGGATCGAAATCATGATCGCAACCGATACCAATGCTGCTGCAGTTCCGCCGAATAAAGCATCAGTTGCCTTCTCCGCAATTTTGATCACGCCGATCATTTCACCTACTGGCATGGCATAGCAATAAACAATATTAACCAGGAAATAAAGAACGGTTATTCCGATGGTACCGAAAATCAACGAGAGTGGTAGATTTCGTTCCGGTTTTTTTATCTCACCTGCGACAAAGTTGACATTATTCCATCCATCAAAAGCCCAGGAAACAGCGACCAATGCGATGCCAAATCCCATCACTATCCGGCTGAAACTAAACCCTTCTGGCTGGAAAAAAATTTCACCCGGCGTACCTTTTCCGATTGACAATCCCAAAATGATAAAAACCAGGACAATCCCAATTTTGATGACTGTAAAAATATTTTGAATTGATTTGCCGAGCCCGACTCCGATATAATTAAAAATTGAAATTAAAACAATGACTATTATTGCTACGATTTGTCCATAAGAAAATGAATAGTGAAAGCTCGTTTTAAAAACAGTAATTTCAGTGGTGAAAAGAAATTTATCAGTCGCTAAGCCGGGAAAAAAGTGGCTGAAATATTCAGCAAAACCAACGGCCAGGGCAGCGATGCCGCCTGTTACATAAGCCAGAAACACAATCCAGCCGAACAAAAAACCAAATAAGGAGCCATAAGCCTGCTTCAGATAAACATATTGCCCGCCGGCTTCGGGAAATGCCGCTCCCAGCTCTGCATAAGTAAGAGCACCAGCCAGTGTCAGTAATCCACCAACAAGCCAGGCTAATAAGATCAATCCCGGTGATGGAATCGATTTTGCCATGATTCCGGTGGTCAGAAAAATACCGGAACCGATGACGATTCCCATCAGGATCATGGTCGAATCGAACAGTCCCAGTTGTCTTGTTAACTTGTTGTCGTTTTTTTTAAGCAATTTTAAACCTGGTTAGTTGTACTCATTTCGGATTAAATTGTATCATGCTCTTACCGATTCCATCGCTCCCAGCGATGGAATCGGTCAAAATTTTTCAAACCAGTATTTATCACCTTTACTTCTCAGCCCATTTTCGCAATTCCCGTTTAATCTTCTCCTCAATTTTTTTACCGATCTCTTCCCAATCTTTATCTTTATGTTCCGATTCATCCACCCAATTCTTGATGCCGGTACGAACTTTTTCTTCGACCTTTGTGCCGATTTCCTCCCACTCTTTCTCTTTCCAGCTTTTTTTCCTTTTACAAGATTTCCCAGCACCACCACTGCCACTCAGTATA